>QZLA01000297.1 GCA_004796375.1 Desulfobacteraceae bacterium | reverse complement strand
CAACTGGCCCAATTGGGCTTCTGCAATCATTCCTGCACTTTTCACCCTGTTTTTCCTTGCAGGCTGTGCTGCTGTGGCACAGGGCGGCCCGGACCGCTCTCCATACACCTATAAGGTGGCGTATCCCGGTGCTTTGTCATCAAGTATGGACCTGATCTGTATCGGGGCATCCAGCCCGACGGATGAACACAAGGATGCGTCCAGCAGTGACGGGGAGTTTTCCTGGGGATCGAGTTATCTGCCCAGCACCATTGCAGGGGGGGATCCATATGATGGTGACGGCCCGGATGTGGTGGCACCGGGCACCTGGAGCTATACCACGGACCGCCAGGGGGCCGACGGCTATAATGTCGCAGGATTTCATCTGGGCGATACCGATTATACCCACAATTTTTCCGGCACCTCGTCTGCCTGCCCCAAGGCGGCCGGAGTGGCGGCCCTGCTCCTCTCTGCCAACCCTGACCTGAACTCAGGCCAGGTCAAACAGATCCTGTGCAGCACTGCTGATGATATTGAATCTCCGGGTGACGATGACAAAACCGGCGCCGGCCGCATCAATGCCTGGCGTGCGGTCCGAAGCCTGTCAACAGTGGATGCCCACTCCTCACCCCTGACTGATATAGAGATCGAGACATCAAAAGATTCTGAATCTGAAAAGGTCAGTGTCCTGAAGTTCAGGATCACCGATCACGGAGAGGACGCACTTTCCACGCTGGTGGACCGGATTGCCATCATTATCGGCGGCACCGGTGCGGCAGCCTCAACAGATATCGCATGGGCCGAACTGGTTGGAAACGGCGGCCGTCTGAGCCTGGCCAGCACCATCGACAACACTCAAATTGTGTTCGGCATGACCCCGAACAGTGACGGCAATGGCGCACTCTCACAAATCCAGGATGGTTCGGATGCTGAATATACCGTGAACATCTACCTTGACCGTGGGCTGTCGGCATCTATCGGCGATACCTATACGTTTGACGTGGATGAATCAGGCATCGGGTTGGATAAGGGTGCCTTCTCCTCCTTGATGTGGAAAGATACCAACGGGGTATCCATGGTGACGGCAACACTGATCCGGAACATTACCTCGGGTTCTGCCGTCATAATGCCAGGGATCTTCCTGCTGCTCCTGGATTAGACGCCACAATAGGCTTGCCTGAGGGCATAAAAACCGGTATTCAATACCTTTGTCTTTTTCGGATCTAAACACGCATAAGGGTTAACAGAGTCATGAACATTCAATTCAGATCCATCGGTATCCTGCACACCTGTTTTAAGGAAAAGTTCGGCATTCCCAGGCAGCCGAACCTGGTCAAGGCCCCCGGCGCCCTGGTTTTTCATCCGGAATTTGCCCGTGAGGAGATGGTCCGGGAACTGGATGGGTTTTCACATATCTGGCTGCTCTTTTTGTTTCATGATTCACTGGATGCCCCGACCGGCAAGACCCCGGATTCATTTGGCATCAATACCAACTGGTCCCCCATGGTGCGGCCGCCGCGGCTGGGGGGAAATCAAAAAGTAGGGGTATTTGCCTCCCGCTCACCCTTCCGGCCCAACCCCATCGGTATGTCGCCGGTCCGGCTGGAATCTGTCGAAACCACCGAAAATGGTCCGGTCCTGAACCTGTCAGGTGTGGATATACTGGATCAGACCCCGATCCTGGACATCAAACCCTACACACCCTATTCCGATTCCATTCCGGATGCCAGACACGGTTTTGCAAAAGGCCCCCCAAAGGCGGCGCTTGACGTAAGGTTCACCGTGAATGCGCTTAGCCAGATCCGTGGCAGAGAAAAGGATTATCCCGGCCTTGAGGCCATCATCACCGGGATGCTGGAGCAGGATCCAAGGCCGGCCTATCGCTCTGAACAAGAGACAGCCACCGATGAAAACCGGGTATTCGGCACCCGTATCTTTGATTTTGACCTGAAATGGTCGGTTCAGAACAACCGGGTGACCGTGATCAGTCTGGATGACTGATCCCTTTTTCGCCTTGACTGAAAACAAACCGATCAGATGGGTTTGACGATTTGTCTGATTTGACCCGATTCAATGGCCTCGGCAAATTCATCGCCGAGCACCCGGCTCATATCCACGGTACGGATCCAGTATTCTATTCGCTCTTTGTCCCTGAGATAGAATGTTTTGAAATCTGTACGATCCGGGATCTTTTTGTGCGGCAGTCTTTGGACAAAATCGGGAGACGGGGCAACCAGCACCACGTTTTCCATAAATGCAGGCGTGGGGTTGCGGTTCAACTTTTTATCAAACCAGCCCGGAACAATCCGGTCGTAAAAATGGGGATAAAGGACCAGCCCATCACTGTCAGGCAGGAACGGGATATCCAGGTGATAATCGATAATCCCCCCATCCCTGAACATGCCGGTGACCCCTGGAATATCAGATACCCCGGTCATGGCAACAGGAATCGACCCCGAGGAAAACAGGGCAGGTATAAAATTGGCAGGTGTCAGATGATACCGGGATAAGGGAAATTGATCCATCCCTGCAAAAGGAGGATTAAAGTGGGTATTATAAAACAGCGCCCTTTCAAAAAACAGGCCCAGGCTGTTGCGGGTGATCCCGTTACACCCGGCTGCCAGCCCCAACCCTGCCATCTGCAGCAGCCGGTTTTCGCTTTTAAGCAGCCCCTTGCACCGGTTGGCCAGGAATCCGATCCGCATCACCGGGTTGTTGATAATGCCCTGCACGGCAGCCTCCGGGATATAGGCAGTGATAATTTTCATGGTCTCGCGGGTGATGTCCTCCCGGGTCGTTCCCTTACCGTACTGTTGTGCGATATACCGCTCCTGGAGAACCGTGAGGGCCTCAAGGGAATTCTCCTGGCAGAAAGCAGCCATACGGTATGCTCCGATTGATGTCCCGAGTGTATGAACCGGTGTCTCACGGTTTTTGAATATGGCGGCCAAAACACGGTCAATACCGCTCAGCACGAGGAATTTGGCAGATCCGGACGCCCCTGCAAGCACCTTGACTCTTGAAGTATCCAACCCCTCATCCCGAATCAGCCGGATCGCTTTTCTCCCGGCCCGTATGACAATATTTTCAAACGTCGGCATTCTCCTGACCTGCCTGTTTTCTGTTTCAGCCGTTCCCATATAGGAATTATCCCGGCAAGGTTACCACGCAAGCGTGGTTTCATCCAAATAAAAAACACCCTGCGGGTTGAAAAAGCAGTATACGATGAATTATATTATTTAAATCGAGACGGTATTGCCTCTTAAAATTGAAAGGAACATAAAATGGCTGAACAAGTGACCTGCCCCAAGTGCAAGGGCAAAAAGATTATTGTCGGCAATTGTGAATGTAATCCTGAATGGCGGGCGTCTGACGGCGATGATCATTTTGATGATTGCCAGTGCGAACCGGACATTGATTGTCCGGAATGCCAGGGAAAGGGGTATATCACCCAGGTTTGATCCCTGCCCGGTTCCCCTTTTCGCACCGGCACGCTGTGCTAAACCGTTATTGAACGACAGGAAGGGCTTTTCTTAAAAACTGTTCTTTCAAAGAAAGATTACTGATCTCTTCAGACAGCCTGGATACCAGATCGTCAAGCTGGTCTTCGGGGAATGCGTCTGTTGTGGCGTTCATGTTTTCCACCGTTTCCTGAACCAGGAACGGGGCAATGGGACCGACCATCCGGGCAAACGCCATTGAGATGTGTCTGAGCTGTGAAGGAAAATCATCGGATGAAATCAAAGTGATCTCATCCGGATTCACTGCTCCGGGGTTAATAAAATCGGCCATAATCTGTTGATATTCTACTGCTTCTATATTCATCTTGTCCTCACATTTTCGATAGATTGGGTAGATGGATCTACTTCTTTGAGTTGCTTGAATCAAACTTACCCCTGTTTCATGAGCAAACAGTTATCTTCAGATTAAGGTTTAAATAAAACACAAAGCCTGAAAAAAATCTGCAAAACCCGCCCAGGGTAAGGGCCTGCCCTGCATGGTTCAGGTTCGCCCCACCACACCCAGATATCATACTTCACTTGACAAGACAGAAGTTCCTGTCTTAAAAAAGTGCATTTTAGATTCACAGCAGTGGCCAAAAGGATTAATTAATGAGACCTGCACTGGTAATTGTCAGCCTTTGTTTTAATGTATTAACGACGCCTTTGTCATGGGCGGCCCCGGCCTGCGGGCATGTGACCATGGATTGGATAAAATCCCATGTGTCCCTAAGTACGGGCACGACGATGATACTCAAACAACCCCAGGGAAACCTTTGTGAAGTCATCCTCTCTATCGGCGGTACACTGACCCCGATCTATGCAGGGAAAGATTTTCTCGTTGCCGGACGGTTGTTTAAACAGGGCAAACCCGTGACCCAGGAAACCCTGGCGGCTCTGTCCGATGTGGCTGAGGCGGAAAAAAACAGGGCTACAGCCAAAAAGGCCCTGGCCGTTGAACAGCGCAAAACATTTTTCAAGAACCGTTTCCGGGATCTTGAAGGGCTTTTCACACTGACATTTCATACCGGACAGCCTGAACATTTTGTCTATGTGATCACAGATCCCAACTGCACCCATTGCAAAGAACTGCTGGATGATCTGGAAATCCTTGCGGTTGAAGCCAACCTGGCTTTGAAAGTGATTATCTATCCGGGGCTCGGGGAACAGAGCCAGAACATGGCTGCCCATGCCATTTGTAATGACCTGTCTTACGGTGAGTACAGGGGCATGTCAGGGAATGAGGCCAAGACTGAATGTGAAAAATATGCTGACATACTCAATAAAACAAAATCCTTTTTCGTATCCGGCCGTATCACCTCTGTTCCCATTGTTGTGGCCGGGGATGGATCATGGACCGTAGAAGGCAAAGAGATCAATCAGGTGCGCACTCACCTGGGAATTGAGGTCCCAAAAGAGTAAACAGGACATCCGGAATATTTTCCAGCCTGATCATTTTTCACCCTCTCCTTGACAACAAGGAAGTTCCTATCCTAATATCCAGCGTGTTCCAGATGATATAAAATATAGTTTCAGCAGTTAATCATACCAAAATTAAACCGGTTAATCAGGAGTGGGTATGCGCAGAGGTTTCAGAATCACCAGAAGTTGCTTGTTCATCGTTTTGGTCATCTTTTTTTCATCAGCTGCTGCCTCGGCCCAGCCGACCATCAGCAAGGTCTTCACCCCCAACACCATCGGTCCCGGAAGTGTCAGCACCGCCACTTTCACCATCACCAACGGGAGCGCCACACCGGTGACCAACCTGTCATTTACCGACACCCTGCCGCTGGTGCCCGGTGCCATGACCATTGCCGATCCGGCCAATGCCTCAACAAGCTGTGACCTCAGCAGCGGCGGATCACTCAGTGCACCAGACGGCGGGGGGACCATCACCCTGAGTGATGCGCAGCTCGGGGGCTTATCATCCTGTACGGTCACCGTTGACGTCACGGCCGGCACGCCGGGGGTCCACACCAACCCTGCGATCACCCTGAGTTCCAGTGCCGGCACCAGCCAGAGCCTTCCCATTGATCTGACCGTAGTGACTTCGCTGCCTGGATTTTCCAAGAGTTTTGCCCCCAGCAGTATTCCCCTGGGGGGGCGAAGTACCCTGACCTTTACCATGGACAACACCCTGAACCCATCCCGGGTGGGCAACCTGGATTTCACCGACATGCTGCCCACCGGAATGCTTGTGGCTGACCCTGCCAATGCGTCCACCGACTGCATCAGTGCAGGTGCTCCGAACACCACAATAACAGCCTATCCCGGAACCAATGTCATCACCCTGGATGCCATCGGCAGCACATTATTCCCCGGCTTTGAAGTGCTGCCGGCCGGAGGGACCTGCACGGTGACCGTTGATGTGACGGCAAGCGGTGTGGGAACGCTTGATAATATATCCGGTGATCTCCTTTCAGACTTTACAAGCACCGGTAAAGCCAGTGACACCCTTGAGGCAACGGTCACACCGCTATCCATCCAAAAATCCTTTACCGATGACCCGACCCCACCGGGGAATGTTGTGACCCTGGAGTTTACCATCGGCAATTTTAACCGGAGCTCTTCGGCCACCGCTGTTGCGTTCACCGACGATCTCACCACCCTGGTGCCCGCGATGGCGGGCCTGACCTTTGATTCACTGCTTTTCAACGACTGCGGCGGATCGGTTTCGGGCGTGGGCGGTACCACCCTCGGGCTTACCGGCGGAACAGTTCCCGCAGAAGGGTCATGTACCATCCGTACCAGTCTTTCCGTACCGGCCGGGGCCACGCCCGGCAGCTACACCAACACCACCAGTGCCGTCACCGCCACTGTCGGCGGATCCCCTGTTGTGGGTAATGCGGCGTCGGATGAACTGTTTGTCGAACCCATACCTGTACTGACCAAGGAATTTTTAGAGGTCGGCACGCTGGCACCGGATCCCGTGGTCACTCCCGGTGACGACGTGGTTCTGCGGTTCACGATTGCCAACCCCAGTACCACCTCTGCT
>QZLA01000333.1 GCA_004796375.1 Desulfobacteraceae bacterium | reverse complement strand
TTTTAAGAGGCCATATGCCAACCAAGGAATATTCAAAAGCGCTATGTGCTGTGTTGTTTGCAGGTACTCTCTGGTCGTTCGGTGCACTGACCGTTCGATACATGATTCATCCGCATGATTACAGATGGCAATACCTGTTTTTCAGGGGACTTACGGTCGCCGGAATTTTGTGCATCTACCTGTTGAGACGGGAGAGAAGCCAATTCATTCAGAATTTTAAAAGAATCGGGTTATCCGGATGTATCGGTGCGATCGGGTTGGTGTGTGCCTTTATCTTCTTTATCTGGTCGATTACCTTAACAACCGTTGCCAACACACTTTTCCTGTTCGCGTGCACGCCTTTTATTGCCGCATTTATGGGCATTATTATTCTCAAGGAAAGACTTCGGCCAACGACCTGGGCGGCAATGACAATGGCGCTTCTCGGTATTTCTGTGATGGTGATTGAAGGATTTGAACTGGGCAGTGTTTTAGGCGCTGTCACCGGATTTGGCTCGGCATGCGGGTTTGCTGCTTTTTCGATTTCTCTTCGGCTCCGAAAAGAAGCCCCCCAATTTGCAAATATCGCACTGGCAGGAATGTTATGCGCTGTCTTAACATTTTGCATTCTATATCTCCAAGGCAACTCCGTTCTTATGCCCATCCGGAATATCCTGCTAAGCATGATCCACGGTTCACTGGTTGGCGTTGGTTTGATTTTATTTTCATTTGGTGCCAAACATTTCACAGCGGCTGAATTGAACCTGCTGACATTAATAGAGGTTGTTGGCGGGGTCGTATGGGTCTACCTTCCGATCTTCGGTATTCACGAAGTGCCAAGCATTCAAACCGTAATCGGTGGCTGTATTGTCTGTGCGGCCATTCTTCTGAATAGTCTGGGGGATAAAAGGCAATATTTATCAAGCCGTTTACGTCTTTTCAAAACATAGCTTCCACGCGGATGAGCAGTGAGAAACTATATACTATCAAGCACTTGCCTGATTTTTTGTGAAAGAAAATGGAAACTGACCGGTTTATGAAGCAAGGCTTTAACCCCGATCATCTCTGCTGATATATCGTTAATACTTTTATTGAAACCCGTGCAGAGAATAACAGGCAGGTCGGGTCTTATCTTTAAAAGTTCCATAGCCAGCTTATCACCTGTCATCTTCGGCATGGTCATATCTGTGATCACTAAATCAATCCTTGAAGGATCGGAGCTGAAAACTTCTAAAGCTTTAAGACTGTTGTCACATGTTTTAACAGTATAGCCCAATTGCCCGAGAAAGTTAGCGTTCAGTTTCACGATCGACGGCTCATCGTCAACAAACAGTATGGTTTCAGTCCCCCTGCTGTCTTTTGCTGCAACTTGGGTCTGTTTTTTGCCTTTTGCATCGCAAACAGGCAGAAACACCGTGAATTCAGACCCATAATCCATTTCGCTTTGGACCGTGATTTTTCCTTGATAGCTTTCAACAATCCCATGAGCGAGTGCAAGCCCCATCCCTGTTCCGCTGCCGGATTCTTTTGTTGTAAAATAGGGATCAAAAATCGAATCGATAATTTCCATTGGGATACCATGCCCGGTGTCAGAAACACTTATCTTTATGTATTCTCCAGGATCAAGCTTGGTGTCTCTTGTATCTGGATCGTTTCCAATTATTGCATCGTCGATACTGATTGAGAGGATCCCCCCTTTGTCTTCCATGGCCTGGGAGGCATTTGTGCAAAGATTCATCAATATCTGATAAAGCTGAGTTTCATTTCCCATGGTCAGGGACTGACTTTTGATACTGGTTTTGATTTCTATGGTTGACGGAATTGAAGATCTAATGAACTTTATTACTTCGTTTGCTAAATAATCAATTCGGCAAGGTGTTGTTTTTTCGTCGGATTGGCGGGCATATGTCAAAATTTGACGCACCAGACTCTTTGCCCTGCCACCGGCTTGCAAAACCTCCTGCAGATTATCTTCTAATATATCGGGTGCAATGGTTTTGTTTAACGACAACTCAGTAAAGCCCATGATAGACGTAAGTATGTTATTAAAATCGTGGGCAATGCCTCCGGCCAATGTACCAATTGCCTCCATTTTCTGCGCCTGCTGCAACTGGCTTTTTAATTCGTTCCTTTCAGATTCTGCCTTTTTACGTGCCGTGACATCAAAAACAACACCATCAGTGCCAATATATTTACCATCCGCTGAAAAATATGAACTTTTCCGATCTTCAACCCATTTAATGTCATCCGTTTTTGTGATGATCCGGTAGCTTTGCACCAAACTTTCCGGTTTAATCCCGAGGATTTTACTCTGGGAAAGCACGTATTCCAAATCGTCAGGATGAATAATACTCAACCACTTTCTCTTGATTAAATTGAGTTCCTCAACTGTATATCCTGATATTTCCTCAAGGCCGCTGACGTAATCAACAGACCAGTCAGCGGATCCTCGATACACCATCCCGGGTATATTGTTGATCAGCGATCTGTACTTTTGCTCGCTGACCATGAGCGCATCTTGGGTTCTTCTTCTTTCCATAAGCTCATTTTCAAGTTCCTCTGAGTTTTGTATAGATTTTTCATACAGCAGGGAATTCTCCAGATAGATGGCCACATCATTTGAAATTGCCTCCAGGAAATCTTTCTGTTTTTTGAATTCTCTTTTTTTAAGGGATGCAATCCCCAATGTACCGATAATTTGATCTTTGGATTTCAAAGGGATTGCAGCAAAGGAAGTTATTCCTGCTTTTTTACATTCGGTCCAGGTGCATCGGCTATCCTGGTTGATATCCAATGAGAATATGGAGTTTCCGGTACTCACTGATAATCCACAAAGGCATTGCCCCACCTGATGAAAGTGATTGACATCTATTTCTTGCGCTTTGCTTTTATTTTCCATGCCGATCAGGTGGAGTTTGTCTTTTTTTCGTAAAAAGATCATTGCCCTGTCAGGATCTATTATCTTGGCAATTTGATCCAGAATTGCTGTGGTCACTTCTTCCAGCGATATTGACGAACACACCTCTCTGCTGATCACGTTCAAAGCGAATAATTCCTTTTCTCTTTGAATCAGGCTGTTATGAAGTTCCTTTTCCTTTGAGATATTGATATGGCTGATAACCGCTTTTGAACCCAGAAATTCCAAAGGTGTTACCCTCATTAAAAACCAGCGTCCTTGATCAGGCGAATGGCAATCGTATTCAAGCTCAAACTCATTTACCTCACCCTCAAGCACTTTATGAATTCCTTTGAGAGCTGCAACGGCTTTATCATGGCTATCGTCAGAAGTAGCATTTTGACAGGCGGCAAAATAGTTGGACCCGACACTCAGTGACGCCGATTTTCCGCCATTCTCATTTGCAAATCGTGTCCATGCGTCATTAACGGCAATTACTTTGCCATCTTCGTCAATTACAGCGATATGGGCCGTCAAAGAATTAAGTATTCCCAGGCTGAAGATATCGATTTTCTTCCCACCGGTATCCTCAACCCATTCATTCTGCCCATAGGACTGATTTTCATTCGGGTTGGATCTCTTCATTTGCATGTAAATCACCTTCTTTAAAGCGTTTTGGATGATCTATGCCAAAAGGGATAAAATTAACTGCAGGAGGTGTGCTATTCCTATGAATAGCATTTGCCTTCTTCGTTTTCAAGATCTATAAAATGAGGACCGTCGTCTATCTGATTAAATACCCCTGTCAGGACGATTCCAGGTTTAAATTGCCGTCAAGGTATTTCAGGTTGAATTTAAACTGATCAATCTTCCATTTACCGTTAATCCTGACCAGATGGAAATCATAGCTTCCGACAAACGTCCGTGTATTCATATGGGTTTTATTGGGTAGATAGTGAGAGGCGATTCCATAACAGAACGCGGTTGCCCCGCCATCATCAAACGTTATCAGAAAATTCCCGGCCTGATGGTGAATCGCCTTAATCGGTTTGAGCCCTTTGTCCCATGCGTCAAC
Organism: Desulfobacteraceae bacterium; assembly: GCA_004796375.1. Lineage (GTDB taxonomy): Bacteria > Desulfobacterota > Desulfobacteria > Desulfobacterales > Desulfobacteraceae > MADRE2. The sequence goes on along the minus strand of QZLA01000333.1, from coordinate 5,126 downwards.
AATGTCTCCGGGTTTGAGGGTCACCGGTTCTCCACCCGCAAGAGAGGTCATGTCAAACCGAACCTCAGGGGCGAAAAGGTCTTTCACTTTATGCCAGTCCCTGTTGTCCGTACTGATGAACAGCAAAGTGATCGTTTCCTTTACAGCCTGTTTTTCCATCAAGTTATCATAAGCTGTTTGTAACTGCTCATCCCTGGTTTCAGTGATATTCAGGCTGGCACATCCACCTGAAATCATCATTGCAATGAACACCAAAAATAGTTTTCTCATTGTTCAGTCCTTTACTTTTTATGCATTGCTATTGACACCACACACAAGATTTTCACCGGACAAGCCCATTTTTCTCATATCGCACAGATCTGCCTTATCACTCTCCAGTCACCATTACATACTTACAGGTAAGTATCAAACCAAAATGTATGCACTTGATAATATTATAAAACAACATATTCTGGGTTAGATGTAATACACCATAAACCATTTATAACAAAGAGGTCAATGATGAAACTACAAGAGAAGTTAAACCAGATGAAAGCGCAGTTTGAAAGCACGGCGCCACCTGAAGTTCTGGCAGCCATGCACAAGGCAACTGAGGACCTGAAAAATTCAGACCTGGTTGGAAATGCCATTAAACAAGGCGATCCCCTTCCTGAATTCTCTTTACCTGACCAGAATGGGAATCAAATCTCCTCAGGGGCGCTGCTTGAGAAGGGCTCCCTGGTACTCAGTGTTTACCGTGGTGTGTGGTAACCCTACTGCAACATGGAGCTGGAAACTCTGCAGGCGGTTCTGCCGGACATTGAAAACAGAGGGGCGTCCCTGGTCGTGATTTCACCGCAATTGGAAAAATATTCAAAACAGGTCTCAAAAAAATCCAACCTGACCTACCCTGTGCTTTGCGATTTCCAAAACAAGGTCGCCTCTGAATTCGGTCTGGTGTTTGGCCTGCCAGATGACCTGAAACAGATATATCAAAACTTCGGTATTGTCCTGGAACGGTTCAACGGCGAAAACACGTGGCAGCTTCCGATGCCCGGACGGTTCATTGCTGACCCAGGCGGCTGGATCATTGATGCCGAGATCAATACTGACTATACGGTTCGGCCGGAACCCGAGGAGATCATCAAAATCCTGGATAATATCCAATAGCACATGCACTTGTATTTTTTTTGACAAAGGCTATTGTAGTCAGATAAGAATATTTGTCATGGGCAGTTATACATAACAAGGAAAACAAACATGCCGACGATTACATTTAGTGCATTTTCATTTTTACAAAGAAAACTGAAACAGAAGAATATTGACCACATGGAAGCGTCCCTTGAGATTGAACCGGATTCCTCTCCCAATGACCTGCTCCGGAGCATGGGGCTGGACAAGACCGATGTGGAAGCCGTCTTTATCAACGGCCGGGTGGCGCCCTTTGACACGACCCTCCAGGACGGCGACCGTGTGGCCCTGGTTCCGCCGGGAACCCCCGGACCTTACCGGGTGTTCCTGGGGTTCAAGAATCCGAAAAACAATTAAAGAGACAGGGGAAATTTAGGCTGTCTCACTGACCATTTCGTCAATATTTTCAAAAACCGTACCGGGGGTGTATGCGCCGCAGGTAAGGTTTCCTTTTGAAACCAGGTAAGAGGCGTAGGATTTCCCTCACTCGAACATGCCGTCCAGGACAGGGATGAAAGATTTTCCCATTTCTGTTAATGAATACTCGACCTTTGGAGGAACCTGCCGGTATACTTTACGTCTGACCAGGCCGTCCCTTTCAAGTTCCTTCAGGCTTTGAATCAGCATTTTTAAGGGAGTTAAGTGCTGTTCATGCTCTCATACGGGGGCGGCCGCCTGTTGACCGCAGGGCTGTATTTTGATTCTTTTCCGCCGTCGATTGAATCAGAGCGGGATAAAAACGGGGATGCGATTCTTTTTTCACAATTCTCGACATATATCTCCTTTGCTATACTGGCGAATATAATCCGTCATGCCATACTGAATGATCTGGCGGTCAATGATTTCAGAGTCATGGTCATGCTGGGTGTGGGGTTGTTTTACTTGGGCAAGCAGACCGCTTATTATGTAAACAGACCGGAATACCGGGGCCATATTCTGCTCAACACCCTGGTCATGTTCGTGATTGCAACCCTGGCCCTTTTTCTGCCCAAGCCGCAGTATATCCTGTTTGGTGCTGCATTTTCAAAACTGGTCTACATTGCCATGAACTTCAGGGCACAGAGGAACCTCTACGGCAAGGTTCACTTATAAAGGAACACCCATGAATGTATTACGCGTCAACTTAGGAAACAAACGCATCACAAAGGAATCTCTTCCTGAAAAATATGAGATGCTGGGCGGCAGGGGACTCACATCAATGATGATCAACGGCCAGGTTCCGCCGGACTGCGATCCTTTGGGGCCTGTTGTGCGGAACGCCCTTGGCCAATACCGGACGCCTCTCAATCGGGGCTAAAAGCCCGTTCACCCGGGGAATCAAGGAAGCCAACTCGGGCGGCACCATGGCCATGGCATTGGCACGTCTCGGATACCGGGCACTGATTATTGAAGGAAATGCGCAGGAAAACCAGCTGTTCAATCTGGTGATCGATGCCGATGGCGAAGCCCGCCTTGAAGAGGCGCAAGCGTACAAGGGGACCCGGAATTATGCGTTGGCAGGAGCGGTGAGGTCCTTCCCAAAAACGGGACAGCCATCATTCTTTCCGGTACCAATGCGTCAGGATCGCTGCCCACCCGGAATGCCAGGCAGGGGCAGTTCTACGGCGCTGAAATCGAATTCAACCAGGCTGCCGGCCTGAGTGCCGAAGATGACCGCCTGCCGGCCATGTTTTATAAAGATGACCTTCAGGCCCTTCATGCCGCCCGTAATTTTGTGGCCAGCGGTATGCAATCCATTTTCCTGCAGGATGGCAACAGTCTCATTATCAAACCGGAAGAGATGGTCCGGATTCTTGAACATATCAAGCAGGCGTTTCCGCGGGTGGAGCGGATCACCTCGTCTGCCAGGAGCCACACCATCGCCAGGATCAGTGATGAAAACCTGGCAAAGATTGCAAGGGCCGGTCTGAACCGTATCCATATTGGTATGGAATCCGGTTCAGACGCGGTTTTGAAAAAGATCAGGAAAGGCACCGACAAGAAAACCCAGGTGTTGGCCGGCCAAAATGTCAAACGGGCGGGCATGGAACTGTCAGAATACTATATGCCGGGACTGGGCGGGAAATCACTGTCTGAAGACAATGCTGTTGAAACTGCAGATGCCCTGAACCAGATCAATCCGGATTTCATCCGGATCCGGACATTGGCCCTTCCGGATGGAACCCCTCTGACAGACCAATCTGGACATGACCCCTTATGATCAAATGCTCTACTGCGTGGGTCGATGCACCCACCATGCAGCAGCGCCGTCCGACATCCAAAATCCGGCCCGGAGAAAATACGCCGAACAGATGAGCCCCAACCTGGGGGCCACCCCTGAGAATATGGATGGGGTGATTGATTCAATCATCAAACAGTTCATCTGATTAGGCAAATTATGGCAAAAGCAACTCATATTACCGGGTCCGTAATTATTATTTGACACTGCCCCGCGAAAAAATTATAAATAGAGTTAGACCTGAAGCGAAAACCGTTTGCTCCTTTCTTTTGTTGATCTAAGTTTGTTTTTCTATCCTTTGATAATCGTTAAAATTATTTGTGCATAGCAAAATAATACCATTTTTAGAGGGGATAAAATCATGCTGGTTCAACACTTCCTTGAACAATCAGCCCATTGTCTTCCCGATAAAACCGCACTGGTATGCGATGACAAATCCTATACGTACAGAGAGTTGAACCATGCGGCTGACCGCCTGGCATCATCACTGGCCGAGCTTGGTATTCAAAGGCATGACCGGGTACTGATATTTCTTGACAACTCTACCGAAGCGATTATCGCGCTTTTCGGCATATTAAAGGCCGGTGCGACCTTTGTACTGCCGAGCCCCACCATGAAAGCCAGGAAACTAAGCTATATTCTCAATGATTCCGGTGCGAGGGCCCTGATCACACATACCAGCAAGAAGGGCGTGGTCCGACAGGCGCTCTCTCATGTGCCCAACCTGAGGCATCTCATTGTATGCCCCATGCTTGAGGAAGGCATGCAGGATCAATTCGCCTTACTTGCTGAAAACGCAATGATGCATTCCTGGGAGTCACTGCTGGATAATCCCGGATCCCTGTCAAACCGCAAGCTCCCCCGTCAGATCGATATCGACCTGGCTACCATCATCTATACATCGGGATCCACCGGGAATCCCAAAGGGGTCATGTGCGCACATTACAATATCGACGCTGCCGCACAGAGCATTATTCAATACCTTCAAAATGTGGAAGATGACATTATCCTGTCCGCCCTCCCCCTCTCATTTGACTATGGATTGTATCAGATTTTAATGGCGTTCCGATTCAGTGGATCGGTGGTACTGGAAAGATCGTTTATCTATCCCTACAAGATACTGGAGAAGCTTTCCCGGACGCAGGCCACCGGGTTCCCCCTGGTTCCCACCATGGCCGCTCTGATCTGCCAGATGGATGATCTTTCGCAGTTTGACCTGAGTTCCCTGAGGTATATTTCAAATACAGCGGCAGCCTTGCCGATATCCTATATCAACACGCTGCAGTCCCATTTTCCCCACGTCAGTATCTACTCCATGTACGGCCTTACAGAATGCAAACGCGTGTCCTATCTTCCGCCGGAACAGTTGAAAAGCAAACCCTTGTCCGTGGGAATACCCATGCCGAACGTCGAAGTCATGGTGGTGGATGAAAACGGACAGGAGGTTCCTCCAAATGAGATCGGAGAGCTGGTCATTCGAGGACGGAATGTCATGCAGGGATATTGGAATCTTCCCGGGGTCACATCGGAAACCTTCCGGCCCGGAAGATATAAAGGCGAGACCCTTCTTTATTCAGGCGACTATTTTCGTAGAGATGACCAGGGCTTTTTATTCTTTGTATCCCGGAAGGATGAGTTGATCAAAACAAAAGGTGAACGGGTCAGCCCCAAGGAGATTGAAGAGGTGCTTTGTGAAATGGATGAAGTGGCTATGGCCACCGTCATCGGTATTCCGGAC
>QZLA01000257.1 GCA_004796375.1 Desulfobacteraceae bacterium | reverse complement strand
GAATTGCATATTAACCGGGCAAAGGCAGATATATCAAAAGAGATCATGTCTCAGAGTTATGAGATTAAAAAGATTTCAGATATCACGCTTGCATATGCAAGAAAACTCACCAACAGCCAACACGGGTTTGTATCTTCCATTGATACCGATACCCTGGAAAATGTGGGTCACACATTGACCGATATGTTTGGGGCTCAGTGCCGGGTCAAAGATCAGCGCTTCTCATTTCCTGTTGGAAAGGATGGCACCTACCCTGCATTGTGGGGTGTGGCGCTAAACACCAAAACAGCCTTTTTCACCAACACCCCTTCAAGTCATGCCGGTGCTGCCGGACTGCCTGAGGGACATATCCCGCTTGACAACTTTCTGGCGGTTCCCGTGTTGATAGAAAATGAGGCGGCAGGATTGATCACCCTGGCCAATTCCGAACACGGGTATTCAAGTAGAGATATCGATTCAGTGACCCGTTTATCCGAGATCTATGCCCTGGCATTACACCGGTACCGATATGAACTGGAACGGGACAGTATGGAAAACCAGCTCAGACAAATGCAGAGAATTGAAGCAATCGGAACCCTGGCCGGGGGGATTGCCCACGATTTTAATAATATCCTCTTCCCGCTGGTTGGTTTTGTAGAACTGCTCATGGAGGACCTGCCCGCCCAAAGCCCTCTCCAGGAAAGTGCCCGGGAGGTAATGAACGCGTCGCTCAGGGCAAAGGATCTGGTTAAACAGATTCTCACCTTCAGCCGCCAGGGCGAGCAGGAGTTGAAACCGCTAAAACTACAGGTGGTGATCAAAGAGGTGATGAAACTGCTCAGGGCCTCTATTCCAAAAACCGTCGAGTTCAGACTCCGAATCGATGAGGATTGCGGACAGATCCTGGCAGATCCCACCCAGGTCCATCAGGTGATCATGAACCTGGTCACCAACGCCCACCATGCCATGCAGGATAAGGGTGGTGTGTTAACGCTTGAGCTGGAAGAGGTTGATATTTACTCTTTGAAACCGGAAGTGATAGGGTTGAAGCCGGGACGATATGCCCTGATGACGGTTTCAGATACCGGGGAGGGAATTCAGGCAGAGGTGCTTGATAAAATATTTGATCCCTATTTTACAACCAAACCCAAGGACAAAGGGACCGGATTGGGGCTATCTGTGGTCAGGGGGATCGTGAAAACCGGGAATGGGGACATTCGTGCTGCCAGTACGCCAGGAAAGGGGACAACCATTGAGGTATTTCTACCCTTGATATCAAAGGCCGCCCTTGATGAAACACAAGATCCTTCGAACGCACTGCCGACAGGGGACGAGTCGATCCTGCTGGTGGATGATGAAGCGGCTGTCTTAAAAGTGATGACATTGATGCTCGAGCGGCTCGGATACCGCTTCAGAATTCCGGAACGGCCCATGCAGGAGGCATCCTGATGAAACCGGTCATCAAGTCTGAAATGGCCAAAACCTTGCGCCGGCTTCTGGATGCCCGGTCTTGACTCAATGTCATGGGGTGTAGGATTCATAAAAACGGCTGATCACCCTGATGAACTCCCCGCTTTGAAACATGTCTGAAACGGTGTTTCGAAACACGTCGATATAAGGCTTTTCAGCCAGCCATGATTTTCTGGAAATACCCAGATATACCGGGTTGGGCTGCTCATACCTGAACTGGGATTGCCTGAATCTTGCCTGTATCATTGGATTGCGGGTCAGGCTCAGCCATTCGCTCTGGGTACAGATCACGACGTCACAGCGTCCGGCTTCCAGCTTGGCCAAAGACAGTGACAGATTCCTTGCCGGATCTTTGACAATGGATTCACTGGTGTCAAAGGCGCTGAAATACTGGTAGCCCAGAACCGTGCCAACGGTCAATCCCTTGAGGTCGTCAAATTGATGGATGGGGCGGGAATCATTCCGGCGCTGTATGAACACCTTATTGGAGTTGGCTTTATATTTGAGCAGGATCATATAATCCCTGCGGTCCTCCTTATCCAGAAGTGATCCGATCAAGTCGGCACGACCGCTCCGCATCAAGGCCAGGCACCTTTTAAACGGGGTGTCGCGGGTGTAGTTTAACGAAAGATCATCGGCGGCGTTTTGATTGACGCGTGCCACCACTGCACGGATCACGGCAATGGTTTCCCCATAGGGAGGGCCGCCGTCGGGCGGGAAGATGTGAAAGGGCGGATAGCTGTCTACAGGTACCCGTATGTCCCTGCAGAATCCGGGGGAGATCCAGAACAGGAACAAGGTAATGGTAAACATGACCACTATAAATGTTGGCACACGTGTCATCCCGAAAAAATCTCAAACCCTCAATGCTTTGTCAAGGGTGATGTCATAAAGGAAGGCGGATGGGTGGCCAAAATCCCTGAAAAAAGAGCGCTTCAGAAGGGTTGCAGATATTATTCGCGATTGATTTATAGAAAATGAGATGCTATTCTTGATCTCTCGGTTTGAAACAGCAGAAGACATTGATTCTAAAAATGCGGATGTGAGCATTACTACAAAGTACATGAGTGATTTCATACAGATAAAAAAGTCCCAACTGACCCTCTACAAAGAAGTTCCGCTGTATTATCTCTCCGAAAAAGGGGAGGGGGTGCTGTTTAAAAAAAAGGGTGACCATCTCAACAAGGCCCTGATTTCAGAGGCCAAGGCCATGAACATTTACATCAGGGCCAAGGATAAATTTCTAGCCTCCCAGGAGTTGCTGAACGCGCTGAACATGGATCTGGCAAAACAGGTGGCCAACAAAGGGGTTCGATCGGTTCGCCTGATCCTTTGCGATATTGTCCAGGAAGCTCTGAACGGTGATCTTGCGCAGACAGATACGGCCCGGGCATTGCCCGAAACCATTGAGATCATGTTTTTCGGCCAGTCAAAAAACAAGGAATTGTTTGAGGCACTGGCCCGAATATCTACGGCGTCCCCCATCATGGTTGAGCACTCCGTCAATGTACTGGCCATTGCCCTGTTATATTGCTGCATTCACGGTATCGGAATTGATGAGGCAAGAAAGATCGGTGTGGCCGCACTGTTGCATGACATCGGGATTACCGGGATTGACAGGTCCATCGTGGAAAGTGACCAGAAACTGTCGGATAAAGCGTTTAATGCCTATAAAACCCATACCATCAAGGGGCATGATATCATCAAAAAAGATACACAGTTTGATGGTATTGTGGCCACGGTTGCCCTTGAGCATCATGAAAAACTTGACGGGAGCGGCTATCCCTGGGGGGTTAAAACCATGTCATTTGAAAGCCAGCTGATCGGCCTGATCGACAGTTATGAACCACTGACATATCGGGACAAATCGTTCAGAAAGGCAAAAAAACCCTTTGATGCACTTTCGGTCCTCAAAGACGAAGTCGTTGCCAGACAATATGACAAGACGATTTTTAAAAATCTGTGTACCTGCCTGATGAAATAGGAGATGTCCATGTCGCAGAACGGGTTTAAAGACTTAACAGATACCGAATCCTTGTCGAGTGTGGACCTGACCGCTATTCGCCGGCGCATTGCAGATCTTGAAAAACTTGAAAATGAACAGCAGCGCACCCAAAAGGTCCAGAAAGCACTATACCGGATCGCAGAAGCCTCCATTTCATCCACAGGAATAGAGGAACTGTTTGTTACGCTTCACCGGATCGTTTCTGAGCTCATGTATGCGCGAAACTTTTATATTTCGTTCTACGATGCCGACCATGAAAGGATCAGCTGGCCCTATTTCGTGGATGAGTTTGACCGGGCGCCGGGACCCAGGGAGCTGAAAAAAGGGCTAACCGAATATGTTCTGTTTTCCGGGAAGTCTATCCTGGTCTCCAATGAAGGTTACCAGGCGATGGTCATTAAAGGGAGGATCGAGGCCATACTTGAGGCACCGGAATACTGGCTGGGTGTTCCACTCAAGGATCAAGCCAAGGCCTTTGGGGTACTTGCGGTACAAAGCTATAACAAGAATATCGGATATACCGAGGAAGATAAGGAACTGCTCACCTTTGTCTCCCATCATATTGCCGTGGCACTCTTAAGAAAACAGGCAGAAGAAGCCCTTCAGGAGAGCCGGGTTAAACTGGAACATCTTTCCAGCCAAATGGATCAGTTCAGCCGTGCGGCCATGTCCATTATGTTTATCAATGACCAGCAGATCATCTTTGACAAGATCTCATCCGCCATTGTTGAGTATTCCGATTACGGGCGGGTCATTATATCCATGTTCAAGAACACCTACCCCTATCGTGAAATACTCGGATTTGGCGGAGTGGATGAAGAGACCGTGGATACGCTCCGCAAGGTGGAGATGTCAAAGGAATGGTATAACGACGTCCTGATAAAAGGAGAACGGATCGGGCCTTTGAGCTACTATATTCCCCATACCATGAAATACATCCTCAACCAGCGTGCCACAGTTTACGGCGAGGGGGCGGGAACCGGAAATGAGGATGCCTGGCACCCTGAGGACAACCTTTTTGTGATCATGAATAATAAAAAGGGCGAACTGATCGGCGTGATCTCTGTGGATGACTCCAAATCAGGATCCAGGCCCACAGAGGAAACCGTGCGGCCGCTGGAAATTTTTTCGGGTTTGATTTCACAGATTATTTTGCTCAACAAGGAGGAGGAGGAGCGGCAAAAACTTGAGGCACAGCTGATTCAGGCCCATAAGATGGAGTCCATCGGTATTCTTGCCGGCGGCATTGCACATGATTTCAACAACATTTTAAGTATTATCCTGGGCAATGCGGAAATGGCCATGGAAGACACGCCCAATTGGAACCCGGTTCATGAAAACATTGAGGAGATCCGCACCGCAACCCTGCGTGCCAGAGATATTGTAACCCGGCTTTTGAGTTTTTCAAGGGAATCCGAGCTTGAGAAACAG
>QZLA01000200.1 GCA_004796375.1 Desulfobacteraceae bacterium | reverse complement strand
GCGTTCTTGAAACCATTGACCGTCAATCGTTATATCTTGCCCAGACACCCCAGGTGTTCCGGTTTGAATTGATATTCAACGGATTCAATCACCCGGATGTTCAAGATGAAACCGTTACCGATGATGCCTCCATTATTGAGATGGCAGGAGGCAAGGTGGTCCTGTTTGACGGATCAAGACAGAATATCAAAATCACCACACCTGAAGATCTGATTCTTGCCCAGGCACTGTTAAGCCGATAACCTGTATTGCTGCCGGATACAAAAAGAACGGTTCAAGGTTTTTATTCATCGGGGACAGCGGTCACGACCCATTCCACTTGACAATGGCATCAATTAAGTCAGACGGTATCTCAACGGCACATCCGGAAGAAACACATACGGCATTGATCCATACCTCGTTTTTATCCAGGGGATCCGCGCCATGGGGCATTGCCACCATCTTCTGGTAAAATCCCAGGCTTTTGTTCCGGTACCACTGAATCGTACTGTGCACATGGATGGTTTCACCATAGGAGACCCGCCGTAAAAATTTACATCGGGTTTCAGCAATGGTCAGGTGGATATCTCTTTTCATGAGGGAATGGTATGAGACCCCCATGTCATCCATGAATCGATCCCTGGCCTGGTTGTACAATGCCAGGTAGCGGCCATGGTAGACGCCTCCGCCATAATCGGTATCCGCTACCTGTATTTGAATGGGGCAGATATGAAATCTGGGGTTTTCAACGGTGTTCATTGATCCTGTTCCTGTTTTTGAGATTCGATCCGGACAAGTTCTGCAAATGCCTCCACATCAGCCATGGTGGTGTCAAAACTGGTCATGAGCCTGACCTGTGACCGGGCGTCATCCCAGATATAGAAAAAGGTCTTTTCCTGGAGGCGTTCGATAATATGAGATGGAATGATGGCGAATACGGCATTGGTGTCTACTGTCCCGGTGACGTCAACACAAGGAATATCCGATAGCCGCTCATAAAGGGCCTGGGCCATCTGATTGGCTTGATCTGCATTTTTAAGCCACAAATCATCGGTAAGCAGGGCATCAAACTGGGCGGCGATGAACCGCATTTTTGATCCGAGCTGCATGCTCTGCTTGCGGATAAATTTTGCAGGGGCAGCCAGTGAACGGTTGAAAAAGATGACGGCTTCGCCATACATGGCGCCATTCTTAGTTCCGCCAAAGGAAAGGACATCCACACCCAAGTCCCCTGTCATCTCCATCAGTCCCATATCCATGGCCGCGCAGGCATTGCCAATCCTGGCGCCATCCATATGGAGTGTCATGTGATGTTTTTTTGCGAATTCTGCAATTTCACGGATCTCATGGGGCTGATACAGTGCACCAAACTCGGTGGGTTGTGTGATGGAGATGACACGGGGCTGATTGTGATGTTCAAAACCGATATGCTTCAAAAGCGGGCTGAGTTGATCCGCACGGATTTTTCCCCTGTCAGAAGGCAGTGCGAACAGCTTGCATCCGACAAACTTTTCCGGTGCACCGCATTCATCTTTATTAATGTGCGCACACTCGGCACAGATGACGGCATGGAATGATTGCGCCATGCTCGATAGTGCCAGTACATTGGCACCTGTCCCATTAAACGTGAACAGTACGTCGATATCTTCTTTGAGAACCGATTTGAAATGATTGATGGCTTTTGTCGTATATTGATCATCACCATAGGGGTGCGCATGGTCAATGTTTACAGCCTGTATAGCGTTCATCACCGCCGGGTGGACACCGGAGATGTTATCACTGGCAAATCCTCTCATTACAATCTCCTTGACTGGGGAGCTCAAAGGTACCTGAACAAATGACGCCTTTGCCTTGCTCCCGGTTGCTTTGCACATGTTATCCAGGACTGGCATTTAAATAATTGGATTCATGTTTGTCAAGAAGTTTGTTGTTGACTTTGCCCGTGGTTTCTGGATAATGGGTAGTGTTTATCTGAATCTAAGCGCATAACCTGGAGGAATCATAATGGCGGACAAACCTGCGATCAAGATAGGTTACATGAAAATTACAGATCATCTCGTTCTTGGTGTTACCGACTTGAAATTAAAAAAAGGCATGGAAACCTTTGAACACTGCACGCTTGAAACCGTGGTCAAAAACGGTTGGAATGAAGTTGCAGATGCACTGTCCGTGAAAGCACTTGACGGTGCCATGATTCTTGCTCCGACTGCCATGGATCTCTATAAATCCGGTGTAGATCTCAAACTGTTACTGTTCGCCCATAAATCCGGGAGTATCCTGGTTAAGAATAAAAAAGCCAATATTCAGAAGATTGAAGATTTCGCGGGTAAAACCGTTCTGATTCCCTATCAGCTGTCCATCCATAACATGCTGTTTCACAAGCTGCTTTCAGAAAAGGGTCTGAGGCCGGGACGAACCACCGATCCCAATGTGGATGTTCCCCTGGAGGTGGTGGCCCCGTTTCAGATGCCTGAGGCCATGGAGTATGATGACGAGGGAGAGATCGGCGGATTCATTGTGGCCGAACCGTTTGGTTCACAGGTGATTGCCATGGGACACGGTGAGGAGTTCTACCTGTCCAAAGAGCTGTGGCCCAACCATCCCTGCTGTGTGTTTGTCATGAGGAATGAGGTGATCGAAAAAAATCCTGAAGCCATACAGGAGATTGTCACCAGCTTTGTAAGATCGGGAATGGCCATTGATGATCAGCCGGATCCGGCGTCTGTCATTGGTGCTGATTTTCTTTCCCAGGACCGGGAGATCATCCGTAAAGTCCTTACCGAGCCGCCGGACCGGATTCTCACCAATGAATTATTCCCGGTAAAAGAGGATCTTGAAACCATCCAGAGGTATATGATGGATGAAATGAAGATCATGACCAGCCTCGTGGATCTGGATCAGTTTGTGGACACCCGTTTTGCCACCAAGGCCGGGGCAAAATAACCTCTTATTTTGCGGCATCAATAAACCGATAAATCTGGGCAATGGCTTTGCTTGCCCACCGATCTTTGCCTGAAAGGGTGAGTACGCCTTCGTCATTAAACCGCTGTGTGGTTTCCTCTACGCTCAGCCCCTGGTCTTTGAGTTGGACAATCAGGTTCATGACCGTCTTCTTGTAACCCTCAAGATCTTCCTGTGGTGTTATTTCCGGTTTCAGGCTGGGCCGGGAAGAATCCGATTGACCGGGTGAGGCGGGGGTATCGATAAGTTGTGACAGATCGTCAAAGTCTTTTGGACTATCATTGGGTCCGGGAGTCTTGGGATCCCCATTGATCAGCTTTGACAGGTCATCCATTACGGTATCCATTGCCGCACCGGCTTGAGCACCGTCCCCGGACGGGTCAGGCCCGGAGGGTTCATCGATCAGCATGGACAGATTATCCATGTCAGGGTCTGGACCCATTTCCGGTTTAACCAGCAAAGAGAGGTCATCAAAATCATCTATGAGTTGTGATAGATCATCCATGTCCGGCATCCGGTCATCCTCACTCAGGGATATCGGTTCCGGGTCTGAAATCAGCAGGGACAAGTCATCAATTCCCGGTTCAGATACAGGGGTCTCAACAGAGGGGGTATCATGCTCCATTCCGATTTCGTCAAGGATCTCATCCAGCATCAAATCGTCCATATCCAGATCAGCAGCCATTCCCTGAGAAACAGGATCGTCGGTGAGCATGGAAAGGTCATCGATAGCAGCATCATCTGTCTCAGAGATGAGGCTTGAAAGGTCATCGATATCCTCCGAAACTGAGGCGGTTTCAAACACATCGTCATCAAGTAGGGTTGAAAGATCAGACTGATCAAGCTGTTCGTCGATTTCAGAATCGATCAGGTCAGACAATCCGTTCAGATCGTCAAGACCATCTGAATCTTCAGCATCAAAAGCATCTGACGGATGTTCAAGGATTCGTGATTCGGCAAAGGCATCTTCTATGCCGGTATCGGTAATCTCATCAGTAATCAATGCGGCAGCAGCATCCGAGGCGATCTGCTGGGCATTGAAATCGTTGCGGGACTGGCTCATCTCCTGGAGCGCTGCCGCGATATTATTCATGGCCTGGGCCTTTTTTTCTTCGGCAATGGCTCTTTTCTCAATGGCCACTGCTTTTCGCTCCTCTGCCTGTGCCCGTTTTTCATGGGCATCGGCAATCCGTTCCTGCTGAGCCCCGATTCTTGAGAACAAGGATTCGATCAGGTCCAGGCTGTCCGGGCTGAACCGGATATCTTCAGTGGGCTTTGCGCCCTGGCCTGGATCGGGTTGTAAGGTTTCCCGGTCAGCCGGATCGGGGTCGTCAGCCCTTTCGGGTTGATCAAGTTCACGCTCAATATCAGAGGGCAGAATCCCTGCATCCAGTTGCTCCTGGATCAACAGAAGGGTCGGAAGACTATCCGCAGGGTATTTTTCCATTCCACTGTCATAGATATGGGGGATCCATTTGCCGAAGCGTTTCAATATGAATTTCACCGTTGCCGTGCCGGCACCCAGTTCCTTTTGTATATCTGAAATGGATAAGTATTTCCCAGTGGTCATGTTTACCTCATATTAGATCATTCAATGGGTTCTATTGTTAATCCAATACCCGCATAGTGGCCTTTTTCCTTCCGGTAACGGTCCGGTATATTTCATCGGGATACCCTAACGCGATTACGCTGTAGATCTGTTCATCCCCGGGAATCCCGATACGATCCTGGATGGATGTATCACGCTTCATGGCATTGACAGCAAATCCAATGAGGCATGTCCCAAGCCCCATGGCGTGGGCACCCAGGAGGATATTGCCGGTTGCCAGCAACGCATCTTCGGCCGGGCAGCTTGCGTCGGGCTTTGATCCAATGATAATTAAAGCCGGTGCCCCATGGAAAAGACGGTCAATCCCCTGGGTCTCCATGAGTGCAATGGCCTCTTCAACCGATTCATAATAGTCGCGGTAATAGCCGTCCAGTTCTTTTTTACCCATCAGTTTGAGTCCGCGTCTCAACACCGGGTTCCGTGCCGTTGAATTGAGTTTCTTAAAATATTGCTTGATCAGTGAACCCAGGAATTCAACACGGGATCTTTTCGCAAGGCAGGTATAGGTCCATTGCTGTGAGTTGGTTCCGGATGCCGCAAGGGACCCGATTTTGACCAGATCCTCAAGGACCTTCATATCAACGTTTTCTGGCAGGTAATTCCGGCAGGAACGCCTGGAAGCCATCAAACGACTCAGTTCGGCCGGTGAAGACTTCCCCGGCGCGAGCCATCTTGAATCCAGCTTAAACGTGTTGAACCGGGTCATGGCAGGGTCAATGGCACCGACCTGTATGGCAGATTCAGGGCACACGGCCATGCAATGTCCGCAGGACAGGGACTGATTGCCGACAACCGCTGCCTTGCCCTCTTTCAGGGCAAGGGTTTCAGATGGGCATACATTGATACACAGCCCGCACCCGGTGCATTTTTGAACATCAATCTGTGTGGTGACGGTTCGATCAACCATAAACCCTTTAACGATCCATTCAATGAATATCCCTTGAAAACGGGTATCCAGGAAAATGATAATTTGAATTCTGGTTTATAAATAGCACAACCCGATTAATTTGACACGGGTTTTATGCGTTGTTATACTAAGGTTAAATCAACTTGCGATCCATCTCACCAGGACAAGGTTAAAAAGATACGATAACCGG
>QZLA01000214.1 GCA_004796375.1 Desulfobacteraceae bacterium | reverse complement strand
TTTTTATGCTGAAAAAAGAGAAAACTTTGTCTATTTCAGTTTGCTTTTTCAAGGTTTTTTACCATCAGAACTGGTGGAAGTATTGAACAGCAGGAGACTGGCTGGCAAAACTTAAGAAAAATACCATGATTGTGGAGTTTTACATTACTCAATTTGTTAAAGGATACCCATTCAATTGCATGAGATATTGAGAGATCCTACAAATGTAAGGATGTTTATTTTTTAGTGAGAATAATATCTATAAGTTTTTTGAATTGAAAAGCAGTACATAGCGGAAATCATTGAGATGAAATTATAGAGTCCTCGGTTTATAGGTCGGTGAAATGCCCGGCAAGGTCTGATTCCGCAACCACAATATAACATGTCTGAAGAATAAGCTTTTAATTTGAAAAATCAGCTTAACTATGGGGCACATTCCTTTGGAATGATCACCTAATCGCGGACGTCACATCGCAGAATAGATAAGAGATATCAACTCAAAAGATCACAGAAAATATCTACCTCGAAGATCTGTCTTAAAAGTTTAATTTTAACAGATACAGGACTTTTTGTTTCGATATTAGGGAAACACCGTATTGGATTATGGGACTGTAATGGTGTATTTTTGTTGGGGTAAGCACAGAAAAACCATCTTTCAACCCAATCAACAAGGAGATGAAAATGCCTGAAAAAAGAGAAGTCTACAGATGCGAGGCCTGCGGTAACATCGTGGAAGTTTTAGAAGGCGGCGGTGCCGACCTGGTCTGCTGCGGTGAGGAAATGCTTCTGCTTGAGGAAAAAACAGCAGACGAAGGAAAAGAAAAACATGTTCCGATTGTCGGCGTGGTAAATGAAACAGATATTTTGGTCAGAGTTGGCTCCAACCCGCACCCAATGGAAGAAAAGCATTATATCCAATGGATCGACGCTTTTGACGGCAAGGATTCTCACCGCCACTACCTGAAACCCGGTCAGGATCCGGAAACTGTATTCCAGAACATGGGCTCGCAAGTGAAAGTGCGCGAGTACTGCAACCTGCACGGATTGTGGAGCGCCTGATACGAGTCACAATCAAAAGGGCTGCGGGGTTTTCCAACATTTTCCAACAGCCCTTTTTTATTTTACTGCCATCAGGAAAACAAAATAAACGGGGAGGCCTCCTTGTATTCCTGAGATGATGTTGACCACTCTTTATCAGCAGGGGTGTCTGATTCAGGAACCCATTGATATGCCTTAATAGCTGTGGTGTCCGAGGTCGGCAGTGAACAGCTCCTTGATTTTGGAAACGGTCCGTCGGATGATTGAAACCGTGTAATGACAGGATCTTCGGGGCTGTCTGAAATCTCTACAATATCCTCTACATATATGGCATGGATCCCTTGAAAAAGCGGTTCTTTCAATTCGTCTTTAATCGTGTAGATCCGTTGCTTGAATTTTTGAAGCGCCAATTCGGGGGTCCCGGCTTGAACGACACAGGTGAAATAGCCGTGGCGTTCCTTGCCGGCGTCTCCAACTTCATCAAATGAAAAATGTCCTGAATACAGCATAAAAGCTTGTCCTTTCATCAATAAATAGTATCTATGCTTCGTTAATCCAGTTTTCGGCCTGTTCCAGGTCCGCTATATTAAAATATTTTACATTCGCCCGGGTAAAGGGTTTGACAAAACCGGTCATGGCCTTCTGCCAGGTTGTATCCCCCACAATCGCCAGCCGTTCAATGTCATCAAAATGTCGGATGCCGAACTTGGCATCCTCCCACAGCGCACCGGCTGTCCAGCCGCTGAAATCTTTCAGGATAATCAGAAGGTTGATTTTGTCCCGAGATTCCATAATTTTTTCAACCTGCGGTACGAAATGATCATAATCTTCCCTTTTAAGTGTGTCCTTAAACACCAGCGTCACCACTGTACCCGATGGTCTTTCATTCAGCCTGATTTCATCAAACGCATAAGACATGACGACTCCTTTGGTTTAATTTGGATTGAATGCCTCTGTTATTGATTTCTATCTTTTCATTTTAGTTATCAAAAATGAATACAGAAAAACCATCATTTCATAATTTAAGGATATGTATTTCAAATTTAAAATAAGTCGGGTCAGATATACATGTTTTTTTTGGGTGATCTGCGTTAATGCCAGTATTGAAGGAATAATTCAAACATATATGATGATATAATCAGCCATGAAAACACTCAGCAACATATCCCGCATTTCTGAAATTGGCATGATACTCGCCAAGTATGGGTTTGGGGATATCCTTTTACGAATGGATCTTCCCATCAAGAACCTGGGCGGGAAAATATCTTCGGCCATAGACCCGGACATAAATATCTTCAAGCGTATCCGGATGGCAATAGAGGAACTCGGGCCCACGTTCATTAAACTGGGACAAGTTTTAAGCATGCGCCCGGATCTGCTGCCCACGCCATTGATTAATGAGTTGAGCAAACTCCAGGATAATGTGGAACCACTGCACTTCGATGTGATTGAGGCGATCCTGGAAGAGGAATTTGATATGCCGCTGGACTCCCGGTTTGCTGAATTTGATCCGGAGCCGGTGGCATCGGCATCTCTTTCGCAAGTCCATAGAGCCGTACTTTACGGCCTGGATGTACCTGTGGCCGTTAAGGTTCGGCGACCCGGTATTGTCGGCATTATTGAAACGGATCTGGATATCCTGGCAATGGTGGCCCGTCAAGGTCATGATAATATAGATGCCTTGAAAGTATATGATCTGCCCGGCATGGTCAAATCCAACCGGCAGACATTGCTAAGAGAGATTGATTTTTCCAGGGAAGCCCGTTATATTCAGGTGGCCCATTCAAGGGTGGGTCGTGATGAGAACATTTACATCCCATCGGTATACCCGGAACATTCCACAGAAAAGGTGCTGGTCAGTGAATATATCAGCGGAATGAAGATATCTTTGGATATGGCGCTGTCCGATGCCTGCCGGAAAACCCTGGCAAAAGCCGGTGTTAAATCAGCCGTGATCCAGATCCTTGATCAGGGGTTTTACCATGCGGACCCCCATCCGGGGAACCTGCTCGTGACCCGGGACAATCGACTGTGTCTTCTGGACTGGGGCATGGTGGGACGGTTGAGTTCGGAAGAGAGAGACCATCTCCTGTTATTGATCCAGGCCGTGGCAGACCGTGATACCCGACGTCTGGTGGATCTGCTGCTGGACATTACCACGGTGACATCTGAAAAGATCAACCGGTCTTTTCTGGAAAAAGACCTGATGGATCTGATGGATGTGTACCTGGCTATCTCGCTGAAAGAGATCCGGGTGAAGAACATGCTGGTCGATTTTGTGCAGGTCCTTAAAGATCATGATTTAAGGCTCCCGGCAGATCTGTCAATGGTTATCAAGGCACTGATCACTGTAGAAGGAAGCGCCCGTATGCTGCTCCCGGAGCTGGATGTCATGTCGGAGGCCGAGCCCCATATCCGGGATCTTGCCGCCGGTCGGTATTCTGTTGGGCATATGTGGCAACGGCTGCGCAGCAACCTGTCAAGCTTTTGGGCCTTGCAGCGGCATCTGCCCGGAAGCCTATCCGCCATTGTCAAGCAGGTTGAAAACGGAAATCTGGCCATACAGTTCAAACATAGAAATCTGGATACATTTCAAAAAGTGCTTGAAAGCAGTTTTAACCGGTTGACATTGGGTATCGTCCTGGGCGCCATGATCATCGGATCGTCCATGATTATTACCACAGGCGTAAGGCCTTGGTTGTTCGGCTACCCGGCGCTGGGCATGATCGGCTACCTGATCGCCGCAGTGATCGGCCTATGGCTGGTGATTATCATCATCCGCCGGCAGAATTATTGATTACAGCAAAAGGGTCCGTCCGGGTTTATTATACTGTGATTTGCAATTCCGGATCGCTTTTTTGTGTGTCAAGGTCATCCAGAAAGCCGTAATGCCGGATGCCTTCCATGATCCCTTTAGCAAATTCACCTTCAGCAAAATAAACATTTCTGGCAGATTTCATTGATTCAAGTTCCGGGCTGTAATTGCTGACTACCACGGCCTTGGGTTTACCTTTGAGCATCTCCTCATCATTTCCCGAATCCCCGCTGACCAGTATGTTTTTCAATGGAATTTCCCACTTGCTGCTGATGTAGCGGATGGCTTTTCCCTTTGATGCCCTGGACGGCAGGATATCAAGATATTTCTCATGGGAATAGATCAGTTTATAGTGGCAGCGGTTGCGGGTAAGCAGGTTATGGATTTTGGCCAGCCGGTCTTTTTGCGGCTTCATGTGATAACTGAGCTTATAAGGCCGCTGAACCTTTTCATCCTGCATCGTTAGAAAATCAAACGCTTTGAGTGTGGATATAATTTTTTCCCGGTTCCAGTTTTTTGATATCAGGGCCTCCCATCCTTTATCAGGTACCAGGTCCGGGCCGTAATGGATCTCGCTGCCGACACCGGAGATGATGATGTCCGGTGGCGTTATGTTATGTTCTTTTAAGACTTTTACCGCTGATTGCAGTACACGGCCTGTTGCTACGCCGAACCCGAGATGGGCCCGGTGTTTTTTCAAATATGAAACCAGGTGTCTGACCGGTCCCTCATCACCACCCAGCAGGGTGTTGTCAATATCCGTGATCAGCATACGCTCCAGGTTTGTGATTCTCACGCCAACAGGCGCTGCTTGGTCCGGCTTTACATTTATCGATGTGTTGTGCTGCTTTTTCAGGTTTTCCACTGTTTCGGCAAAGTTGCGGGCATGGCTGTCCCAGGTATAGTATTTACGGGTGTTCATGATCCCGTTTTTGGAATACATTTCCCATTTGGTGTCATGAACAAGAATATCCTTTATCGCCCGGGAGATGGCTTTTGTATCTCCAGGATCGACGAGAATGCCGTTTTTACAGTTTTCAAGGATATCCCTGGGCCCGCCGTCATTGGTGGCAACCACCGGCAGTCCGGTGGCAGCCGCCTCCAGCAGAGTAATACCAAACGGTTCGGTTAAGGCCGGATTAACAAACACGCCGCCCCGCTCTGCGGCAATGCGATAGAGTTCTGGCACCTCGTTTTCAAAATCATGTTTTTTGGGAATGGCCATTTTTCCGTACAGGTTATATTTGTCCATTAATAGCAGCATCCGGGTCAGTACCTCACGCGCGCCTTCCTCTTCTTCAGAGATATCTTTGCGGATACCGGCAAAAACAGCCAGGTTGGCGATAGCCTGAAGATCATGGTCTTCTCCGAATGCCTGTACCAGACCCTGGATGTTTTTTCGTTTGTCCGGGCGGCAGAGCATTAAAACCATGGGTTTGGCCGGATTCTGAAAGAAGCGGTCCAGCTCTTTTAAAAGAGAGGCCTTGGCAAACATGGCTTCCTCCGACCGCGGCTCACCTTGAGACTGATCATAGTAAAAGGGTTCAAATTTGTCGATGCCGATGCCGGGGGGGATAACCTGATATTCCGGCTGCCCACTGTTATGGTAGGGTTTGTACTGCTCCTCGATCTCCTGCTTGGTGCTGGTTACAACCCGGTTGGCCGTCTGCAGGATCTTCTCTTCAATTTGAATTCGATGATCGATTTTCAGCTGACGGTTTAGTTTTATTTCATCCGCACCCTGTGCCATTAGCCGTTCCTTTTTAGACCGCCCCAGTGAATGCCCCGTAAAAACAAAAGGAATACCAAACACCCTTGACAGTTCCATGGCCACATAGCCGGCATCTGCATAATGGCCGTGTACGATAGCGGGGATCGACCGGTGCTGACGGATAAACTTGACGGTATTGTTCACAAATTCATCCAGATACGGCCACAACAACTCTTTTCTGATATATTTCTTTCCGCCGCATTGAATTCTGACCAGCCTGAATTTGTCATTAACGGTTTCAATGGGCTGGCTGTAATCTTCAGAAAATGATTTATCTGAAATCAGCCGGGTAAAAAGATCCACCTGCCCGACATTTTTATTTTGAGATAACGCCTTTCCCAGCTCAATTACATACTTGACCTGTCCGCCCGTATCCGCATCATATCCAAGCTCCATGTTTTCTGAGCGCACCAGCCCGTGAATACTGAACATTTGAATATACAGACCGTTTTTTTTCATATCCGAACTCCATAACAGGGTAGTAAACAGATAAAATTTACATCTAATCCTTTGGCATTTTAAATGGGTGAAATCATGTATTTTAATCTGTTTGAATATCGTATAATTATAACTCTTAGCGAGCGGATCAAAAACCATATGATGATTTATTGAATCAAGGCCCTGATTAATGAAAAGCACAACGCATGATAAACAGATGGCGGATGTGATTGAACTGGACGAGAAAACGCTTCCCTTGTGGGAAATCGAGCGGATTGCCAGTGCCCGGAACATTAGGGAGCGATATGAGAGTTGCTTCAGGGATCGCTTGTATTTTTTGATGTTGCTATCACTCACCCATGAATCATTCAAAGAAGAAAAAGCCAAAAATTTATGGGAAGGTATTGTCCAGCACATGCAACATATGACCGAGTCACTGGGCAGGCGGGTAGGTATCTCCGTTGCAGCATTGGATTTCCTTTTGAATGTCAGGCATGTTCTGTCCGCGCCCAAAATTATTGAATCCCATAAAAGTGAGTTCATTACCGGTACGGCAACAAACGATGAGTTAACCGGTCTTTATTTGCGCGATGTATTTAACGTCGTACTTCAAAAGCAGATTGAAAAAGCAAAGCGAACCAGCTCCCCTGTGTGTATGCTCATGATTGATATAGATGATTTCAAGCAAGTCAATGATACCTATGGTCACCAGGCGGGGGATCGGGTGCTTGAGGAGTTAGGGGACGTGATTCGCAGTTCAGTCCGGGAGATGGATCTTCCAGCCCGTTACGGCGGGGAAGAGATAGCTGTGGTCATGCCTGATATTGCCATCATACATGCCGCTGATGTTGCTGAGCGGATCCGGGCCAAGATTGAGAAGCTGGTGTTTGATGATTTTTCTGTCACTGTAAGCGTTGGTGCCGGGCAGACCGGAAAAAGGATCGACACACCGGAAAAATTAATTGAGGCGGCTGACAAGGCAATGTACCAGGCAAAGGAAAATGGTAAAAATCAGGTCGTTTCTGATGAATCTTAATATGATAGGGACCTGAAAAAGAATGACGCAAAAACATTTGTCTAATGATGAATTCAAAACAGAACTTGCGAACTTGAAACGGGAAGTGTCACATCAGACCAGAAAACTCGAATCACAAACCGACCGGCTTCGTCTGCTGACCATGAAGCTGCTCCGAACACAGCAAGATGAACGAAACCGCCTGTCAAGTATTCTTCATGATCATATTCAGCCTCTTATTGTCGGTGCCCGCATGCAGGTTTGGGAAATTCAGCGGAAAAAAGATCCCGGAACCATTCAAAAAACGGCCGAAAAGTTAGAGGAAATTATAGCACAGACACTGGAGTCCCTGCGTTCCCTATCGGTGGAACTCTGTCCGTCAACTCTCCAGAACAACGGGCTGGCAGGCGGTATTAACTGGCTAAAAACCTATATGGATAAACAGTTCGGCTTTACAGTCACCGTGTCGATTGCCGGAGATATCGAGCCCATTCAGGAAGAAACCAGTTTTTTGATTTTTGAAGCGGCCAAGGAGCTTCTGTTGAATGCGGCAAAACATGCCCATGTATCTGAAGCTGATGTATTTCTCAGGCGAACTGACGAAGATTTGATCGTCCTGATTGTTTCAGACCGGGGCAAAGGCTTTGATCCTAACCTTATCGAACAGTTCTCAATTGAAACCGCCACCCTTGGCTTGTTCAGTATACAGGAACGCTTGAATTCCATCGGCGGCGGTATGCTGATTGAAACCGAAGCGGATAAAGGCACCAAAATCACTCTGACTGCGCCGGCCGGAATGGAACGTCAGACCACTGAGGCACAACCTGCAACGGACTCGGACAGGAGCATTCCTGAAAGGATATCAGATAGATTTTATATCAAAGAGGGGATGATCGGTATACTCATTGTGGATGATCACAAAGTCCTAAGGGAAGGGTTGAAGTCCTTGTTGCAGGCGGAACCTGATTTTCACGTCCTGGGTGAGGCCGACAGCGGCAGGCAGGGTATCGAAATGGCCGCTGAACTGGAACCGGATGTGGTGCTCATGGACGTCAACTTGGGCGATATCCATGGTATACAGGCCACCCAACAGATCATGATGAATCGCCCGGGCACACGGGTCATCGGATTGTCCATGCATGATGATCAAGGTGTTATAGATGCCATGAACCAGGCTGGGGCCGTTAATTATCTCACCAAAAATTCACCCGTGGAAAAGATTCTGAAAACAATCCGGAGCAGCCTGGAATAGAAATAGTTAGGGATGATGAACAAATACGATAGTTGAGGGATTTATGAAATCACGATATGAGACGGATACTTTGGGGCAGGTGACGATTCCTGGTGGTGTTTACTGGGGGCTCAGACCCAGAGGGCAAAAGAAAATTTCAATATTGGAAATGAATCCATGCCCGGGTAAGTGATCCGGTCCCTAATATACAAAAAAAATCGTCTGCGTTGGTCAACATGGATTTCGGCTTGTTAAGCCGGTAGAAGTAGGACCTGATCACAGCCGTATGTGATGAAATTATTGATCAAAAGCTGGATAATCTTTTTTCCTTAAAGGTCTGGCAGACCGGTTCCTTGCCCCAGACCAACAAGAAGATCAATGAAGTGATTGCCAACCGGGCTCACCACGTTTTGGTGGGAAATGAGGTTGGCAAAGGCATACGGACCATTTATTCCAATGATGGGGAATTTTCATGTTATTCCTTATGATTCTATGGTATGGATACGGAAAGATCATTGGACTGCTGTCTTTAAAGAATTTTCGAGTTTTTAGCGGAGTCGTTGAATGGAACCCAAAAAGGTCGTAATCGTTGATGACAACACCCTGCTCAGGGAAGGGTTGTGTCTGATGATCAATGCCGATGAAATCCTCCAGGTGGTTGCGGAGGCCAGTGACGGGATCACTGCTGTGGATACGGTTTTAGGATTGGAAACACCACCAGATCTGGTTATAATGGATCTTTCCATGCCTAAAATGGACGGATTGAGTGCGATCAAGGAAATAAATCGCCAACTGCCGGATACAAAGATCCTGACACTGACCATCCATGACACGGATGATTTTGTCCTGGAGTGCTTTGAATCAGGGGTCTCTGGATACTGCCTGAAGGATGCCTCCCAGGATGAACTGATAAAGGCGTTCCACGTTGTCATGGAAGGAAAAACTTACATCAGCCCCGGTATTGCGGATAAGGTGATGGAAGGGTACCTGGAGGGCCGGAAAACGATGAAAAAAGAAACTACCTGGGATACCCTGACCCAAAGGGAGCGGGAAGTCCTTAAGCTGGTGGCTGAAGGATATTCCAGTAAAGAAATTGCAGAACTATTGTATATCAGTCCGAAAACAGTAGAGCGTCACCGATCGAATATTATGAATAAACTGGATCTTCACAACGTGTCGGAACTGACACTGTTTGCCATTGACAAAGGGCTCGTGATCCAGAAAGGGCGGTGAACCAAGCCTATTCATCATGGGTTTCCACCAAGGTTTTTTGTTTTCCGGATCACCAGATCTTATTTCACCTATCAGACAAAGGGATTGGCAATATGCTGCTGGGCGGCACGGTCAATTTTAGTGTCAAGCGGCCGGCCGTAATAATCGTAAACCCGGGCTTCATATTCCACGTTGATCGGTTTTTCCGGATCAAACTCAGGACAGTTTTCAATTTCGGATTTGCTCAGGTTCACCTCAAATTCAGCACGTGTCCAGCTGACAGATTCCGCCCATGTCAATGGCAACAGCACTTTTTTGCCGCCGGGCAGCCAGTTTCGTGTGTCAACAATGACATACCGTAAAGCCCAGGTGTCATCGTCCATTATAAAATCCTCCACATGCCCGATATTGCCATCGCTGGCCTTGATATCATAACCGGTGACCTCTTTTATTGATCTTAGATGGTTTTCGGTTTCCTGCTCCGGCACGTCCTCTTCTGATTCATTCATGCTTTCTGTAAGAACCGGCTCCACAGCATACGGATATGCCGCCGGTCCCCAGAGGCCGGCATCTCCCCAGTAGTAAGGGATGCCATAATGCCGGGACATTTTTCGTTCATACTCCCGGGATACCGGCTCATCCTCAATAGGGGCAGGGCATTTTTCAATCTCGTCTTTGGATACATTTAAAAAGATGTTCCGGGTTTTCCAGTCCGGCTTATTGATCATTGCCGGGGATATCAGCACTTTTTTACCAATCATCCATACTCCGGTGTTGGCCAGCAGATGGCGGATCGTCCACCATTGGTCGTCGAACAGGAGATCCTTGCAACTGCCGACGTCCTGGTCAATGGTATTCAGTCTGTATCCTAATATTTCATTGGTACTTCGTAACATGGTTTACCTCTCTTTCGTTTGTGGGGATAATCCCTTGTTATGTTTTTGATTCAGCCGTGCTATTACAAATAACTTTTTTGGGTCAATCAATTCTTTTTTGGATGGGTCAGGTTCGAAACAACCAGATCATTGTCAACTGAAACGGCACCGCCTTCCAGTGCATTTTCCGTGGCGGCATCATATTCCATCATTGAATCCACCTGCCCGGTAAGGGTGGCCCTGCCATCATCCACCTCAACATTCACCTGGTCCTCATCAACGAACGGGCTCCACCAGAGTTCCTGTTTGATGGAACGAAGAATTTTCCAATCCTGTTTTTGCTTATCCAGACCTTTGAACGCATACCAACCATAGTCTCTAACATTTGTTTCATCCACAAAAGGATTATAAAAATAAGGGATCCATCCTTTCTGGATCTGGATATTATTATCCACGGCATAAATACCCTGGATAATTGAGGCCACATCCTCGGCCCTGGCCTTTTCAAAATAAGTATCCACGCTTCCATACAGATCAGCCACCCCGTTGTTGACATCTACTGTGATTTCATAATCCTCCACATAGGTATCTCTTTTAAAAGCGTTTTCGATGATCTGTTCCAATTCTGTATCATTGACGAAAACCGGCAGCGGTTTCACCTTCAGGTGATTTTTCACAATGGCTACGCCGACCGTGTTACGGGTGTCCTGGACAGCCACTCGACAGGATTTGAGGCTGTCGACTTGTCCTTTCAAAGTGACGATTCCGTTTGATACAAAAACAGATAAATCAGTGGCGGTAATTTTCGGGTCCTTTTCAAGGGCGGATTCCACTGCTGTTTTTATCTCTTCATTAGATTTCAGTTCGTACTTGGTCTTTCTGAGCATGGGATCCCTTGCCCAGTAGCGGGTTTCAAGACCGGATGTGTCCACACGCCGGACGCCGGATACCCATGCCGTGATCACGGCCTGTTTTTTTTCCGCAGCACTTCCGACAACCCCGGTAAGGTGTGCCGTACCATCTTCTACAGCGACCTTTATCAATTCATGGTCGACCAGGGCATTCCATTTAAGCCCCTGTGAAATGTCTGAAAAAATATCATCGTCAGACCGTTCAGAGGCCACCATGGATAATCCGATATTGTTGTTGACAGATTTAACACCGCTGACGCCTTTAACCACGGTTTCAGCCAGATTTTTCTCCCTTAGCGAGTCAACCCTTCCCCGCAGGGAAACATGGTTGTCTGAAACACTGATATTGATTTCATAGGATTCGGTCGCCGGATTAATGATAAGTGCCTGGGAAATTTCTCTTCTAAGCTGCTCATCACTTTTTTTAGATATGGATGACACCTGGATCTGGTTAATGACAGATCGGATCCCTTTAACGGTTTCAGCGATTTTTAAAGCCCGCTCTTTTGCCAAAAGATTGTCAACGGTTCCATCCAGAGTCAAAATACCATCCACGCATGTCACTGTAATGCGAAATAACGGAACCGCCTGGTCAAACAGGTATTCATCCTCAACCGCATTTTCAATATTGTCATCAGATATTACCGGCTTGGCCGACAACGGTTCGGGTAGACAAAATGTGAAAAGGATCATCAATGCCACGAGACCTGTGAGCGGGATAATCGTTTTTATGTTTCCATATTTTATGAGCGGGTGCATAAATGCCCTCCTTTCTTTAATATTCATAAGTATATCGGCCAGGCCCCCTTGACCGGAGCCTCTTCATCTGGTGGATCTTTCATGGGCGGCATATTCGGTGGCGGATCTTTGCGAGGTGGTGTTTCCGGCAATGTCGGATCCGGCATCGGATCCCTGGGAGGCGGTTCTTCAACGGGCGGATGCGGACGCCCCGGAACGGGGATTTCAGGCAGCGGGTCCTGATTCCGGACCGGGACACTGTTAGCTGTTGAAAGTTCAAATATCCGTATCATCCTATACCTCCTTTCTGATATTCAGGTTGGCTGAACTGGATACACATTTAACCATACGCGGGCAAATCATTAAATACGGTCTATCCTGTAATATTGACGGCTGTTTTCTATGCGTATGGGTGAGAATACATGAAAATCTGGATCGGTATGCAGTAAACCATGTATGGAAAAACAGGTCTTGTATAGATATGATTTTGTTACTTGTGAACCTTATCAAGAACAAGGAGGTTTAAAATGAAACTCAAACTGTTTACTATCGTGGTTCTGTTGTTAATACTATCAGGCATGGTCCCGGGAAGCGGACTTGATGCTTTTGAAATTGAACCGCAAACCTCTGCCGCCGGCATCCAGTATATCAGCGGCGGTATCGGCGCAGGGGAACGTCAGGATCTTGAAAAGATGATGGACGGTTACAATCCTAAGGTGGTTTTGACTGAAGGTTCCGGATATTACCTGTCGAAGTGCCGGGTGATCATTTTGAAATCCACCAGCCATATAATGGTTGATACCGTAACGAAAGGGCCATGGTTGATGGCGCGGCTTGATCCGGGGAGATATCAGATCAAAGCGCTTCATCGGGGCATCCGACAAGGCGCATCCGTTGATGTAGACCCTGCCGGAACACAGGAGGTCATTCTGAACTGGAATCGGTAACACATAAAGGAATTCATATCCGAATTGTGTGTAACAATAATTAAAAGAAAAGGGGGCAGGGTATCATGACGGAAGGTCGCAGCAACAAGATGTTCTGTTATCAGTGTGAAGAGACAGCCGGAGGAACCGGTTGTACCGCACGAGGTGTATGCGGTAAAACTCCTGAGGTGTCCGCTTTACAGGACCTTTTGCTATACTGTTTAATGGGGGTGGCCCAGGTGGCTCTTGAAGCAGATCGTGTGGGTATAAGGGAGGGGCAAATTGGCAGATTCACTGTTAAAGCGGCGTTTTCAACCCTGACCAATGTCAATTTTGATCTTCATCGCTTCATCGAACTGATTCAGCAAACTGTAGTTCTAAGGCAGCAGTTCAGGAAAAAAGTGGAAAATTTAAGTCAGGAAGTGAACATCCCCGCCGGTCCGGCGAACTTCACGCCGGCATCGACTCTGAGCGGATTGATAAAACAGGCCAAACAGGTAGGTCTGAATTCCTATCCGGGCGATGACCCTGATATTCTGTCTTTGAAACATGCAGTTTTATTCGGTATTAAAGGGGTTGCCGCATATGCGGATCATGCCCAGATTCTGGGAGTCGAGGACGATGACGTATACGACTTCGTCTTTAGAGGACTGGCAGCCATCCAGCAGGATGACCTCGGTCTGAATGACTGGGTGGCACTGGCGCTCGAGTGTGGTAAAACCGCCTTTCGGGCAATGGAGCTGCTGGATGAAGCCAATACAAAAACTTATGGTCACCCTGTGCCGGCAAGGGTCCCGCTTGGATTTAGAAAAGGCAAGGCCATTCTTATTTCAGGCCACGACCTGAAAGATCTGGAAGCACTTCTCAAGCAAACGCAAGGCACGGGTATTAATATCTATACCCATGGTGAGATGATTTCCACCCATGGGTATCCCGAGTTAAAACGCTATCCTCACTTTTACGGCCAGTACGGTACGGCCTGGCAAAAACAGACCCGGGAGTTTGCCGACTTTCCCGGTCCAATCCTGATGACCACCAACTGTCTTCAACGGCCCCAGAAATCATATCAGGACAACCTGTTTACGTCAGGGTTGGCGGGTTGGCCGGATATCCCCCATATTGCGGATCGGAATTTTAAACCACTGATTGATCGTGCCAGGGAATTGCCCGGATTTGAACAGGACCACGACGGAGGTGAGGTGGTGGTCGGTTTTGCCAGGAATGCTGTTTTGGATATCAGTGCAGATATCGTGGAACAGGTTAAAAATGGGAATATCCGACATTTTTTTCTTGTGGGTGGATGCGACGGGGCAAAGCCGGGGCGTGATTATTATACGCGGTTTGTGGAACAGATCCCGCCGGACTGTGCGGTTTTGACGCTGGCCTGCGGCAAATACCGGTTTTTCAATATGGCCATGGGTGAGATCAACGGTATCCCCCGCCTTCTGGATGTGGGGCAGTGCAATGATGCCTATTCGGCCGTACGAATTGCACAGCAACTGTCAAGTGCCTTGAATGTTGAAATCAATGAGCTGCCGCTGTCAATTATTCTTTCGTGGTATGAGCAAAAAGCCGTTTGTGTACTCCTGGCACTGTTGTATCTGGGGGTCAGGGATATTCGGGTCGGACCGTCACTTCCCGCTTTTATCTCACCGAATGTGCTGGAAGTACTCAGGGATAATTTCAATATCATGCCCATTAAAACTCCGGAAAAAGATATCCAAGAGATTTTAAAATGATCATTCAGGGTCAACGAGAGGGAGGGTTTAAGCTATGCTCAACTTTCAATTATCAGACAAACAGGAAACGTTAAAACAACAGGCTCGGAAATTCGCATTGGAAGAGGTGCTTCCGGTGTCGTGGGATGCTGATGAATCAGATGATATACCGATATCCGTTCTCAAAAAAGCTGCTGAAGAGGGATTGATGAATACATCCATCCCCAAAATTTACGGCGGCAGAGATTTGGGGTTGGTTGAAACGGCATTGATTACGGAGGAAATCGCTTCAGCATGTCCAGGGATTGCCACATCGATTTTTGACAATTCCCTGGGCGCGGAACCCATTATTTTGTCGGACAATGAAGGCGCCAAGCAGAAGTATTTGCCCCAGATTTCCCAGAATTTTAAACTGATCTGTTTTGCAACCTCTGAAATTGCAATGGGATCCGATGTGTCCGGCATCAAGTGCCGCACAGAAATGAATGGTGGTGACTACCTGTTGAACGGCAATAAATTCTGGGTCACAAACGGCGGAATTGCTGATTTTATAACCGTTTTTGCCACTACAGATCCAAAATTGAAACATGAGGGTATCTGTGCATTTCTGGTGGAAAAAGATTGGGATGGCGTGAAAACCGGTATCCCGATTCCTAAGATGGGACAAAGGAGTTCAAACACCGCAGCCCTGTCATTTGAAAATGTTGCGGTTCCCCGCCTGAATGTCCTGGCCGGTCCAGGAGAAGGATTTGCTTTGGCCATGAAAACCTTTTCAAGAACCCGTCCCATGATCGGTGCGTTTGCTGTGGGAGCGGCACGTTCAGCCATGGAGTTTGCCATAGAACATGTTAAAAAACGGAAGGCCTTTGGCATGACGCTGTCTAACTTTCAATCACTGCAGTTCAAAATTGCTGAAATGTTCCAGAAGGTTGAAACAGCAAGGCTTCTGGTGCTGAAGTCTGCCTGGGAGGCGGATCAATTCAGGGACCCGACGGTGTCAGCATCCATTGCAAAGATGTATGCCACTGAATCCGCCTGGGAAGTAGTGGACGAGGCATTGCAGATGTTCGGGGGGGGTACGGATACACCAAGATGTTTCCCATTGAAAAATTTTTCCGTGATATGCGTCTGTATCGAATTTATGAAGGTACCAGTGAAATCCAACGGTTAATTCTTTCCGGTCATACATTAAATCAATACACACCGGTTATGCCGCCCATGGAGCAGATCCCGGTCACACGTCGAAAAAAACAAGAGGGATCAGATCGTGTTGACACGCCGATACATCGGTGCGCCATGTGCGGCTATGTTCACGAAGGAGAGTCACCGCCGGAAAATTGTCCGGTATGCCTGTTCCCGGCATGGAAAAGTGATAAACATCAGGCAGGGTAGTTTGTGCTGGTGTCTGTTTAGCTTTTGTAAAATACATGGAACTCTAATTAAAAATATATGTAAGTATTTATTGAAAAGCCTTTTAATAGTGCATTATTCTTCCGAGAGTCAAACTATTATATTGAAAAAAATACATAGAATACGATATATTATTCTGCGTTTTGATTGGCAAGACTTGATATATGAACAACCAAAGGAGATTGAAAAATGTGCGGTATCTGCGGTGAACTTTTTTTTAACGGTCACCCTGTAACTAAGAGACATGTCAACATCATGAATCAAGCCATGACAAGGCGGGGGCCTGATCATGGGGATACATATCAAAATAGCTGGGTGGCTTTCGGGCACCGGCGCCTGAAAATTATTGACCTGAGTGATGAATCAAATCAGCCGTTTGTCGACACGAAACTGAAGCTGACCATTGTATTCAATGGTGCCATATATAATTACAAAGCGCTTCGAAATGATTTGAAAAAGATGGGGTATGCCTTTTCTTCTTCAGGCGACACCGAGGTGATTTTGAAATCTTACCATGCCTGGGGAGAGCAATGCGTTGACAAATTCAACGGTATGTTCTCATTTGTTATTCATGATCAAAACAATGATTGTGTGTTTATGGCCAGGGACCGTTTGGGAATCAAGCCGTTGTATTATTGCAAGACGCCTGAAAGTTTGATTTTCGCCTCTTCCCTGCCGGCAATCCTGAAAACGGGACGTGTTAAGACAGAGATTTCAAAGCAGGCGCTTCACTATTACATGTCCTTCCATGCGGTGGTACCCGCTCCCCACACGCTGATCAAAGGGATAGAAAAACTGCCGCCGGCAACCACCATGACGGTGAATAGTGACGGCACCATATCTCGGAACTTATATTGGCACCTCAAGTTTGAGCGGGACAATGAGGAAAAGAAATATCAGTTTGAAGACTGGAAAAGATATCTTGCCCATACCTTGATGGCGGCTGTCAAGCGGCGTCTGGTGGCCGATGTCCCGGTGGGGGTTCTTTTATCGGGTGGGTTGGATTCAAGCCTGATCGTCGGGCTGCTTGCAGAGGCCGGTCAGAAAGATCTGAAGACCTTTTCAATCGGGTTTGAAAGTGTGGGAGGAGAAGAAGGCAATGAATTCAAATATTCGGATATCATTGCCCGCCATTACGACACAGATCATCATAAGATTCAGGCGGATTCAGAACATGTGCTGCCATCCATGACGGATTGTGTCCAGGCCATGAGTGAACCCATGGTGTCCCATGAC
>QZLA01000165.1 GCA_004796375.1 Desulfobacteraceae bacterium | reverse complement strand
GGCCGGAATGGTTGACCGGCAGAGCTTGATCACCTCTTTCAGAATCAGTTGAAACTTGACCGGCAGCCGCTTCTGCTCAGATTGCCGGGAAAAGGAGAGGATCTGCTTGACCAGCTCACTGCCCCGCAGCGGTCTCATGCATCACATGGGAAGAAAACACATGCACATCCTGCCCGTATTTGTTGATCAGCACCAGTTCACCCGCAGGTATTTTTTCACCCTTCTCCAGCCAGAGCCGATGCAGGCGGATCACATCATCCTTCATGACATCCGGAATAATCAAATCTTCAAGTGCCTGCCCGTGAGCTTCCGCTTCGCTGTACCCGTAAATCGTTTCACTGGCTTTATTCCAGAAAGTCACACGACGGTTTTCATCATATCCCTGGATGCCAATTTCAGAAACGTCTTCGATGATTTCCCTGAACCGCTCCTCACTCTCCTTGAGCCGGCGGTTCATTTCCAGTTCCTGGGTGACATCCCGGCCGCACCCGACGGTACCGATCATCTCGCCCTTTTCGTTGTAAAAAGGGGCTTTGTGAACATCCAGCGCAAGATACCTGCCCCGCACCAGCCCATCCTCCAAAAATCGCCCGGGCCGATTGTTCTTTTTTACCACCGCGTCTGAATTGACGCATATCTCGCCAAAAGTATGGTCAAACCCGCTCTCTCGCTCACGGCGTGCAAAAAACATATCTGTTTTTCCCACGGGTTCGCTGGTTGAGTCACTGTGAAGCAGCTTGTCACAGATTGCCTGGTTGGCGAAGAGATATTTATCTTCGATATCCTTTGCCCAGATCATATCCGGTACGTTGTCTGCCATTAACCGCAGCAATCCATGCATATCCCGGTACTTTTCAAGATCTTTTACCTGCTGCTCCAGCTCCTGGTACGTCGGTTTTTGTGCCATCCCCCTCCTCTAACCGGTCCTGTTATTCTCCACAGTAAAGATCGGCAGCTTGATTTTAAATACGGTCCCCTGGCCTGCAGCCGATTCCACCTCAAGCAGCCCTTTATGCTCGTCAACAACAATAAAATAGGATACGGACAAACCGAGTCCTGTTCCTTTGTCCACGCTTTTTGTGGTGTAAAACGGTTCAAACACCCGCTTTTTAGTGTCATAATCAATACCCGGCCCGTTATCTTCAATTTCAATACAGGCCATATGCCCCTCCTTGAAAAGCCGGAAGGTGATACAGGGCGCCTTGACAGAATTTTTAACCTGTGCCAGCGCTTCTGACGCATTTTTAATGATATTGAAAATCACCTGTTGAATTTTACTGGCCTCACACATCACTTTTGGCAAATCAGCTGCATACACCTTTAGGATCTTGATTTTCCTGAAATCATATGATCGTTTCAGGTCATAATCGCTCTGGGCCAGATCGATGGTCTTGTCGATCAATTCATCCAGCCGGGTCTGCTGTTTTTCAGAATCCCCTTTTCGTGCAAAAGAGAGCATATTCTCTATGATTTTTGCGGCCCGGCTGCCGGCATCATGAATACTTTGCAGCAGCTCCAGGATTCCTCTTTTTTCCATGAATTTTTTAATGGACGCCATGGAGGTTCCGCATGCGGCTGCCGCGGTTTCATTCTGGGCCATGGTCCGGGTCAGTCGATTCTGGATCACCTGGGCATTCTGCATCATCCCGGCCAGGGGATTGTTGATCTCATGCGCCATCCCTGCGGCCAGACCCCCAACGGACATCATCTTTTCCGACTGAATGATCATCTCCTCGATTTTCTTCCGCTCGGTGATATTATGGGCCACAACATGCGCCCGGAGCAGCCGGCTCCCCTCATACACAAAATCCGTGTTCAAAAGGACGCACAGCGTGCTGCCGTTTTTTGCAATCACATTGTATTCCACTTCATCTGATATCCTTTCGCCGCGCATCACGCGCCGGTATCCATCCATGAACGCCTCTTTGCTTTCCTCGGTCAGCAGTTCCACCGGATCCATGGAGAGAAGTTCTTTTTCGGTATACCCGAGATACTGACATAAGACGGCATTGACTTCAGTGAATTTCCGGTTAACAAAGTCAATCTCATACATGCCTGCAGGCGCATGGTTGAAAAGGTGCCGATACCGCTGTTCTCTGCTTCGAAGCTCATCCTCCTTCTGCTTGCGGTCAATGGCGATGGCCACCTGGTCAGAGATCGCACTCAGGACCTGTAGATCCTGTTCAGTGTAGAGATCGGCGTGGGTATAGCTTTGTACGGCAATCACCCCGATCACCTCTTCCCTGACAATCAGGGGTGCACCCATCCAGACCAGGGGCAGGGCACCTTTGGTCCTTCCCTGGTGGGAATAGTCCTTGAGTGCCCGTTCATCCAGCAAGATGGCCCTGCGGTTTGACACCACAAAACCGGTGATCGAATGATCCGGATTAAAGTTATCGAGTTTTTCGATTCGTTGATCGACCGTATCCACGAAATAGGGAAAAAAGAGGGTGCGCTTATCCTCACTGACCGTGGCGATATAAAAATTGGTGACATCAAGCACGCTGCCCAGAAGCGTATGCACCTGTTTATAGAGTTCATCCAGATTTAATGTGGTGTTGACGGCATTGGCGATGGCAAACAGGGTGCCTGTCAGATTTTCGCTGGCCTCCAGCGCTTCGGCCCGCCGGTTAAACCAGAATGCCAGGTCGCCCAGTTCATTTTGATGACTCTCGGGAAGGGCGATGTGTTGTGCCATGCCCGGTTCAGTCGTTTTCATCAACTGCCGTGTCATGACTTTGAGCGGCAGAACCAGGGCAGACCGGATATACAGGTAGGCGATCAGTACACAGATCATCATGCCCAGGGAGAGACATGCCAGAATCTGCAATGAAATGGTATCGCTCACACCGGTGATCCTGGAAAACGGAACAACGATCACCACCTTCCAGTCTGTTCCCGGCATTAAAAAAACAAAGGCCGCCGATTTCTGGTTCAGGATGAAATCCTTTTCAAGAATGATGGGGTGAATATTCAAGCCCCCCCCCTCATTCTCCTGACCCTCTTTATTGTTTGTCTGCGCGATACCGTGCAAATCTTCCAGTGATGACCTGGCCCGGATTGATGCGGCAATGCGCTGTGCCTCCAACAGGGTGACCTCCCGGCTCATGGATGAGATCTGTTCTGCCAGCTCAGCCCGATCAGGAAATGTAGCATCCTTCCGGTACACGGCGCGCTGGGAGATATGCTCCAGAACCTCGACAACCGGGGCAAACTGCGCATGCTTCCCGGCCAGCTGCCGAGCGGAGAGATATTTCCACTTGCCGGCCTTTGACCCGTATGGCGTCAGTACCTTAATCATATCCGCATCCGGAAATGATAGAAACGTATTGTTCCGGTCCACGGCAAATATATATCCGTTTAACGCCGCAGCCTCCCTGTGGAGGAAGGTTTGAAGATGGTTCAATTTCAAATCAATGGTCCCGGCGCCCCAGAACTGCCCCTTTTCAACAATCGGCACCGTGCAGGTGACCATGGGCTCACTGGAATACGGATCTACATAGGACCTGGACCAGTAGGCGCCGGAGGGGTCAAGAAACCGGGCGGGAACATACCATTCCTCATGGTGATACCCGGGCCCCCCGGGATTGTTGTAATCATCAAAAAACAGGGGTTGATTGTTTTGATTATGTCCCCAGAAAAAACTTTTGCGCTCGATATCAGGATCAAATGCATAGGGTTCGGGCCACACGCCGCCGCCGGCAATCCGGAAACTGGATTCTTTGCGATAAATGATATCATAAACCGCCCGGCGGTATCGTTGATTGTCTCTGGGAATAATCAGGGCCATATTGGCCAGGGCCTTTGCTTTGGCTTCAACGTAGCTGGTATACTGACCCAGGCGGGTAATAATGGTCTGCCCCTTCTGGTCGATAAACCGGTAATTCTCCTTGACCATGGAGGCTTTACCGATGGTTTGAACCACCACCACGATGATAATGGACAAGGAGAGCATCAACAAAAAAAACAGGAGATTAATCCTGAAATGCAGGGTCTGCCGGACCGTATGCCGCGCCGGACTCCCTGTTTTATGATGTGACCCGATGCCTGTTTTCATTCGCCTCATCTTCGTCAAGGGTTAAGATCAGGATAAGCATAAACCGACTGAACCGGTCAGCCAGGTTTTTGTGGGCCTTAATGATTTCTTCTT
This sequence comes from Desulfobacteraceae bacterium, assembly GCA_004796375.1. GTDB lineage: Bacteria > Desulfobacterota > Desulfobacteria > Desulfobacterales > Desulfobacteraceae > MADRE2. Next base: position 54,863 of record QZLA01000165.1, on the reverse strand, counting down.
CATCCAGGATCTGATCTTCAAGGCGTCGGGAAAGACTGTCATCAAACTCCGTGTCAAGCCGTTCCTCAAGCTGGAATGCAGCGTCTTTAATGATCCCGCTCAGGACCGCGGTTATGATGCTGTGGGCGATGGAGAACATCTTATTGATTTCACTTTCAATCACTAGAGAAAGGTCAAATTCCTCTTGCTCCTCCTCTTTCTCATCTTCATCAACCAGGTCGATCTCATGTTCTGTGATCTGCCGGTGTTTGGCCGCGCTTGAGTTTAATGCGTCACACCGGAAATCTCCTGTGTTATATCCCAACATCGGTGCAAAATCAAACCCTTTGTCCATTACAGGCGGATTCACAACCCATGACCTCAGCCTCTTAAAAGAGATCTTCCTGAGGACGGGTGACCCAAATCAAATTTGAACATTTTGTATGGTTGTGCTACATGGTGTGGTGACATTTCCGACGAAGACCCATTGGTGTGAAGAGAAAATTCAACTGACATTCCAGGAAAACAATATTGAAATATAAAATAAAAACAGATAGCTACATCAGAAAAGGTGTATTGACCCTTTTCACCCTGATGAGTATCGTCACGAATCTCTCCAGCCCGGCATTCAGTGAATCATCCAAGGGTATCGAGCAGATTAAAATCGTTACGCCGGAATGGAACAATCAAACCAACCGTGATGGGAGCGGCCTGTTTTTTGATATACTCAAACAGGTATTCGCCCCCCATGACATCAGCATGGCATTTGACCTGGTACCCTGGAAACGGGCACAATCCCTGGTAAATGCGGGCAGTTCGGATGCCATGCTCTGCGTATGGGCACAGCATGCCCGTGAAGAGGGCCAGATCACGCCCCGTTACCCCTTGTTCATAGAACACACCGCCGTGATTTACAAAAAGGAAAAAATCCATCCCTGGAACGGCATTTCAAGCCTGGATCAGCGAAGTGCCATCTGGCTGACCGGTTATGACTACCACCATTTTGACCAGTTCAAGAATATCACATTCCTAAGATACGGCGAAGTGGACAGCCATGATAAAGCATGGCTGCAGCTAAATCTTGGGCGATATGATGTCTATATTGATGCACTGATAGACCTTGATCTCTATATCCGAAAGAATGACGTGGATATGCAGTTGTACAATAAAAAGATCCTCTGGGCTGAACGCGCCTTTGTGGCGTTTTCACCCTCCGAAAGATCAAAGACCTTGGCCCGCATCTATGATGAGCAGATCCAGGTGCTTTTCAGGTCCGGTCAGCTGGCCCGGATATACCAAAAGTGGGACATCACCTTTTACCCGGAATACTGGCAAGAATAATTCTCAATCTTCACTTTCGGCCATCCGGGCAGAGTCTTCTGTAGAAATGCCGCACCTATCATCTATGCACTGTAAAATGCCCGCCTGACAATTTCTGCTCGATCCGCGGGATATCTTCCGGCAGGTCCACCTCGGGTGAATCATGTCCGGTCACCACCACCTTGATGGCATACCCGTTTTCGATCACCCGGAGCTGTTCGAGCTTTTCGATCTGCTCGTACCTGCCGGCGGGCAGGCCGGCCAAAGTGGTCAGGAAATCCATTTTATAGGCATAAAATCCTAAATGTTTGAAATAATCCACATCGGTCTGCCCGTCACGGGGAAACGGGATCTGCGCCCGTGAAAAATAAAGGGCCCACCCATTGCGGTCAAAGCAGACTTTGACATCGTTGGGATTGGTGATCTCCCGTTGGTCAGTGATCCGAAAGGCCAGGGTGGACATCAAAAGATCTTTGTCTTCTTGAAACGGCTGGATCAGTTCATCCAGAAGTTCAGGGTTGAAGAACGGCTGGTCCCCCTGGATATTGACCACGATTTCATCGCCCGGAATTTCCAGCAGTTCTGCGGTCCGGGCGACCCGGTCCGTACCGGACCTCAAATCGGTTTCCGTCATAACGGCCTGGCCGCCAAAATCCGCCACTGCTTGAAATATCCGGTCATCATCCGTGGCCACGACCGCCCGGGTGATGGTACGGGACTGCCGGGCCAGCTCCGTGACCCGCTGGATCATGGGGCGGTTGTTTACCAGGGCCAGGGGCTTGCCTTCAAAACGGGAGGATCCCCATCGGGAGGGAATAATCGCCGTGGTCATAATCCCTCCTTCTTACATCTGATCATACAGTGCCCTGACCTTGTCCCGGGTCATCACCGTTTTCCAGTCTTTGCCCAGACAATTTTCCCACAAAGGATCCAGTCCCAGGGTCACGTTGATCATGGTATCCATCTGCTCATCGGTCAACTCGCGGGTGATCCCCTTGGGCAGAGTGATGCCGTTGATCTCCATCATCTGCTTGAACTCTGCCACCCCTTCGGGATAATACTCACCCAGCACATCAAAGGTGATGCAGCACCCGATACCGTGATGGGTCCCCAGCACATAGGAGAGCCCGTATGACAGGGCATGACTTGCCCCGACCTGGGAATAGGCGATACTCATCCCCCCGAAAAAGGAGGCCATCATGAGTTTGTCCTCACTGTCCGGATGATGGTCGATAAACACCTCCCGGCACAATGAAAGGGATTTTTCCCCATACGCTTTGGAAAACTCATTAAGATAGGTACCTTCAAGGGATTCGATGCAGTGGATATAACAATCCATGCCGGTATAGAACCATTGATCCTTTGGGACGCCCCGGAGCAGTTCCGGATCCAGTACCACCTGGTCAAATACGGTATAGTCTGAATTCAGTCCCAGTTTTTTTTCCGGGCCGGTGAGAACAGTTGTCCTGGATACTTCGGCACCGGTACCGGACAGGGTGGGAACGGCCAGGTGATACACTGCCGGATGATTGATCAGATCCCACCCCTGATACAGGGTTGAGGATCCTTCATTGGTCAGCATCAGTGAGATCGCCTTGGCCAGATCCATGGTTGACCCGCCGCCGATGCCGATCACGGCACAGGGCAGCTCTCCTTTAAACCTTTTGACCTCCAGGGTCAATTGATCCACGTATCCGGTTTTGGGCTCATCATCCACATTGACCCATAAGAGCATATCCTGGTCCTGCAGCGGAATCCGGTCGGCCAATGGTTTGCCTTTGAACACATCATCCACCACATAAACGGCCCAGGAATCCGATGCACTCCTTTGCCGGTCCACAATACCGCCCAGCTGGGCAAAACTCCCCCTGCCGAACAGCACATTTGAAATCATTCTGAAATTTCTGAACATGATTATCCTTTAAATGCCTTTAAAACGGCTTTGATTCTGTTTTCAATCTCCTCGTCCGACCAGGAGAGCATGATCTGCATGGAGAGGCATCGTTTCATGATATCATCCGAAGCGGTCAGCTCAAGGTTCTGGTAGTCCGGTGCCTGGCCGGTGAGTTCAAAGGGGAGCTTTCCTGCCCCGTTGAGCTGTTTGAGGTGGTGCCATTTTCTCAGATAATGCCAGTTGTTGTCATACCAGTATGGGCACCCCACACCGTTATCAGCCAGGGCCTTTGCCACCTCCCGGGTCCGGGTCTCATCTTCAAGGAAGAAGGACAGGAAGGTGGCCGAATCCCCGGTAGGATCGGGCAGGTACCTGAAAGTCACCCCGTCAAGGCCGATCATGGCATCTTTGATGGCCTGTTTGTTTTTTCTCTGAATGGCGACAATCTGGTCCAGCTTGCCAAGCTGTGCCAGGCCGACGGCGGCATTCAATTCAGATATCCTGAAATTGGTCCCGATAATGGGATGACCGTCTGCCCCCCTGTCCGGTCCGCCCAGGTGATCATGCCCATGATCGGCATATTGATCAGCTTTGAGGTATATCTCTTGACTGTCGGTGATCAAACCGCCCCCCTCACCGCAGGTCACGGTCTTGACCGCGTCAAAGGAGAAGCATCCGGCCTGTCCGAACGTTCCCAAAGACTTGCCTTTAAACGTTGCGCCCAGACTCTGGCAGGCATCTTCAATAAGGAGCAGCCCGTTTTGATCACAAACCGCCTTGATCTCATCAATGCGGGCCATAGATCCGCACATGTGAACCGGCACCACTGCCCTGGCTCGTTCACTGATCACCCCGTGAAGGGAATCAGGATCCAGACACAGGGTCTCATCAATGTCACAGAATACCGGTGTGGCCCCGACCTGTATAACGGCTTCAAAGGATGCCACAAAGGTAAACGGCGGAATGATTACTTCATCCCCTGCCCCGACGCCGCAAGCGGCAAGCGCCGTGCACAGTGCGGCCGTACCGCTGGAGCACAGGTGGGCATGCCGGGATCCGGTGATCTCACACAATTTCTGCTCAAACTCGGCGGCCTTGAAGTGGCCCTGACGCTTTTCTTCAAAGCCGTAACGAAACAGAACCCCTGTATCAAGGACATCCTGGACCTGTTGTCTCTCCTCGTCTCCAAATATCTCAAAACCCGGCATTTTCTTCTCCTGTTGGCTATGGTCTTTTTTCAGTTGAGTCGTACCCGATCTCTACCACAAGACAGCCTATTGAGGCAAGATCTGCCAAAATAAATTGACAATGGAAAAGATGGGACCTAATATTCTATTATTCTTTGCAATACTGATGTGCAGATTTTTAGAAGGGACCACCCATGACCGAGCAAAAAAGAAAAAAACGAGATGAATACAAGGGGTTTGAACAGGGCCCCATCAGGCCGCCCAGCGAAGCCTCAAGCCTTTTGATCCGCCTGACCCGCAACTGCCCGTGGAACCACTGTACCTTCTGCCCGGTATACAAGAAACACCGGTTTTCCCTCAGGTCCAAAGAGAACATCCTCAAAGATATCGATCTGCTGCACACTTACCTGAACCGGATCATGCAGGAGCTTGATTTCGGCATCTACCCCTCTGCAGAGAAAATAAACGATATATTCAACAGTTTTGAAACCAAGGACCGCATGGCCTTTAATGCGGTCATGCACTGGTATGCCTCAGGCATGGAATCGATTTTCCTCCAGGACGCCAACTCCCTGATCATGAAACCGGATGACCTGGTAGAAATCCTTGAGCGTATCAAGCACTGTTTTCCCATGGCCACGCGTATCACTTCATATGCCCGCTCCCATACCATGACAAGGATCAGTGACGTCAACATGAAACGCATTGCCGATGCCGGATTGAACCGGATCCATATCGGTATGGAATCCGGCTCCGATCGGGTGCTCCAGATGGTGAAAAAAGGCGCCACCAAAGCGATGCACATCAAGGCCGGCCTGAAGGTCAAAAAAGCGGGCATGGAGCTGTCCGAATATGTAATGCCCGGACTTGGCGGAATTGACCTGTCAGTGGAGCATGCTCTTGAAACCGCTGAAGCCCTCAACGTTATCGATGCGGATTTCATCCGCCTCAGGACCCTGGCCATGTCCGGGAAGACCGCCCTTGTCAAAGACTTTGAAAAAGGAAATTTCCAGAAATGCACGGATGCCATGATGGCAAAGGAACTCAGGCTTTTTTTGGAAACCCTGGACGGCATCACCTCAGTGATTAAAAGCGACCACATCCTCAACCTGTTTGAAACCATCGAGGGCAAATACCCGGAAGACAAGGCAAAGATACTGGGCATCATCGATGCATTCTTCGATCTGTCGCCCGAAGACCAGGCCCTGTACCAGGTGGGCCGGCGCATGGGATTCTTCAAGGGTCCCCATGATCTTGAAACCAGCCCCCACATTGACAAGGTCAGGCAGACCTGCCAGATGTACGGGGTGTCCCCGGACAATGTGGACGAGGTCACTGATGAGCTGATGAAACGCTTTGTCTGATCCCCTTGCGCTGTATATCCATGTCCCCTTTTGTGTGAAAAAATGCGGCTACTGCGATTTTTACTCAATTGAGGATCACACCCCAAAGAATGACTATGTCTCTGGCCTGATCACGGAACTCCGGCTCAGGGCTCAAGGTCTCAAAGAATCAATGGATCCGCGGGTCACCTCCATCTATTTCGGGGGCGGTACCCCTTCGGTTCTGGACCTGGATCATCTGGGATCCATACTGGATGAAATCTCCTGTCATTTTCACATCACACCGGATACTGAAATCACGCTGGAGGTCAACCCGGGAACCGTCGACCCAAACTATCTTCACGGGCTCAGACAGATGGGGATCAACCGCCTCAGTATCGGGGTGCAGTCCTTTGACGACAACAAGCTCAGGTTCCTCGACCGGATCCATACGGGCAAACAGGCACTGGATTGCTATGAACAGGCCGTTGGGGCGGGCTTTGACAATATCGGGATCGACCTGATCTATGCTGTTCCAGGCGAACGCCCCTGGGAGTGGCAGCAGGACCTGAACCGCGCGGCAGATCTTTCTCCGGCGCACCTTTCCTGCTACATGCTGATGGTGGAACCGGGAACCTTGCTCAACGCGTCTGTTGTGAACGGCAGCGTTGACCCGCCCCCTCCTGAGAGCCGTTGCGCCATGTTTACCAGCACCTCGATTTTCCTCAAAGGCTGCAGGTATGAACACTATGAGATATCCAACTTTGCCCGCAGTCATTCCCTGCGTTCACGTCACAACACCCACTACTGGAAACGTCTACCCTATATGGGATTTGGGGCCGGGGCCCACTCATTTGACGGCAGCACGCGATCCTGGAACCCCAATGATGTCTATCAGTACATCGATGATCTTGGACAGCAGGTGCTCCCGGCATCTGAAGAGGAAACATTAACCACGGACCAGGTCCTGCTGGAATTGATCATGCTGGGCCTGAGGACCTGTGAAGGGATCGACATCAGGCAGTTCAACCGCTTCTCTGCTGCCCCCTTTGAAAAAAAATTCGAAAAGATCATCCGACAGCTCAAGGAAAAGGGCTGGTGCCGCGTCACACCGGAAACCCTCGCCCTGACCCTTGAAGGGCAATCCTTTTTAAACCCGGTCCTGGAGATGTTCGCTAAGAGAATCTGATCCTGAACCGGGTGATGAATTAAAACACTGGCAAGATTTTCGTAAAAATTGGATCTACTTGAACGCCATGGATGCCTTCACCGCCTTTTCCCATCCCTGGTAACGCTGCAGCGCATCAGCAGGTTCCATGACCGGTGAAAACACCTTGTTGCTGGACCAGCTGGAGGCTGCTTCATCCTTGTCTTTCCAGAAGCCCGTGGCAATTCCGGCCAGGAAGGCCGCACCCAGCGCCGTGGTTTCCGTGCAATCCGGGCGTTCTACAGCTGCCTGGAGAATATCACTCTGGAACTGGAGAAGGAAATTGTTGGATACGGCACCGCCGTCCACCCGGAGTTTGACAATTTCAATACCGGAGTCGACCTGCATGGCTGAAAGGACATCCTTGGTCTGGTACGCCAGGGATTCCAGGGTGGCCCGAACAAAATGCTCCTTGCTGGTGCCGCGGGTCAGCCCGAAGACACATCCCCTCACATCAGAGTCCCAATAGGGGGTACCCAATCCCACAAAGGCGGGAACCACATAGACCCCATCCGTGTCCGCCACCCGCTCGGCATATCTTTCGGAATCACCCGCATCCGGGAACATCCTGAGCCCGTCCCTCAGCCATTGGATGGCTGATCCGGCCACAAAAACAGATCCTTCCAGGGCATAATCCACCCGATTATCCACACCCCAGGCAATGGTGGTCAACAGACCATTCTGGGACGCCACGGGGGTGGTACCGGTGTTCATCAACATGAAGCACCCCGTGCCATAGGTATTTTTCGCCATCCCCTTTTCATAACAGGCCTGGCCGAACAGGGCAGCCTGCTGGTCACCGGCGATCCCGGCCACCGGGATCTCACACCCGGCAAACGTTTTTGGGTCGGTGTATCCATACACTTGTGAGGAGGGCCTGACTTGGGGCAGCATGGCAGCGGGCACGGTCAGATAGGCCAGCAGCGATTCATCCCAGCACAGGTCATAAATGTTGTACATCAGGGTCCGGGAGGCATTGGTATAGTCGGTGACATGCACCCGCCCGCTGGTCAGTTTCCAGAGCAGCCAGGTATCAATGGTCCCGAAAAGAAGATCGCCCTTTTCCGCCTTTTCCCTGGCACCGTCCACATGATCCAGTATCCATTTGACCTTTGTACCGGAAAAATAGGCATCGATCAACAGCCCGGTCTTGCTCCTGAATTCCTCCTCAAGCCCCTTGTCCTTGAGTGATTTACAGATATCCACGGTCTGCCTGGACTGCCAGACAATGGCATTGTGAACCGGAAGCCCGGTATGCCTGTCCCACACCACGGTGGTTTCGCGCTGGTTGGTGATTCCGACCGCCTCAATACTGTCTGGCGTGATCAATTTGTTGGCCATGGCTTCGGCAATGACCGACTGGACGGAAGACCAGATTTCCATGGGATCGTGCTCGACCCACCCGGGTTTGGGAAAATGCTGGGTAAATTCCTTCTGGGTGATGAGAACCACCTGACCCTGCTTATCAAAAACAATGACCCGTGAACTCGTGGTTCCCTGATCGATGGCCAGCACATACTTTTTTTCCGACATGACAATCCTCCCTGGTCAATCCGCTAAGAATTTTTTACCGCCCACAGCCAGGCGCATACCGCCTGTCTCATGCCTTGGGCCTGGTTCAACCTTGTTCTGCGATGGTGGCCACTGCCTTGATGGCACTGGCAATGGAGACCCCGGCACCCGACTTTTCCCGTTTCCAGTCCTGGTGGGCAATCAGCGACCCGGCAGTAAACAGCCGGGGGTGAAATACCTTGCCCCGGATATCCAGGGGTCTGAAGCAGGCATCGGTTTCCACCCCTGCCCGGTTGATGGGATGTCCCTGGGCATGAAAAAAATCCCGGTGAAACCATTGAGACCGGTTCCGGGGCTGATAGACCGGCAGCCCCATGAGCTGCTCACGGATGATCCCGTCTTCCACCACAAGCCCCCTGCCCATGAAACGCCCGGTGGCGATCAAAAGGTATTTTGCTTTTACAGTGACCGTCTCCAAACCTCTGGTGACATTAAACATAAAATCACCGTCACTGTCCATATCAATTTGTTTGACCAGTGATGAGAAGCCAGTGACACCCAGCTGGGGCAACCTGGAAAGAGATGCTTCCTTGATCCGCATGCCCGTGACCGACGGAGCCAGTGTCGGTATTTCAAATACCTTTTTACCGATCACCTGTTCCAATTTATGACGCGCGGCATCAAACCGGTAAATTCCAAGGATCGCCGGCAGCCCCACAACATCCACATCTTTGACATGGGGCATGAGTGTTTGGGCAAACCGGTCAAACAGGCCCGGATTTTCAAGGTCCCGACCCAGGTGCTCGCAATGCAGGTCACCTGAGGTTTCCCTGCCCGGAAAGGTGATCGTTTTCCCCTGTACGCCGGGCAATATCTTTTTTAAATTCTGTGCGATCTGCAGGGCACCGAATCCTTTGAGCCCCTTGATATCAACAATCAGTATCCGCTTTTTTTCCTCGATGGCCCGCGAACCTTCCTGCATGAACGAGGGTACGCACCAGGTCGATTTCAATGTACCGGCCGGTGTGATGATCCGCGGGTTCGTATCTGTGCCGCAATGATATTCGATCCCGGCACCGGCCATGAACTGCATGAATTCATCAAACCCGGTTTCAATCTCCTGGCGGGTGAGACGCGCATAGGGGTGTGACGGATAGGCCTTGACCAGGTGTTCAATGCCCTCAAACGGGTGATCGAACGCCTGTGTGCTTCCGCTGCAGGTATGTTCCCCTTGGGAATATTCGCTTCGCACTTCGGGATGGGGCAGGGTGGCAAACAGGTCCAGGCATCCACTGGAAAATCCGATTTCAGATACCCTGCCCACCTGGACCGTGGGGATATTGCGGTTGGCTGCAAAAACCGCCGCTGCGATTCCGGCCATGCCCGCACCGATCACGGCAAGTTTGCATGGCAGGATGTTTTTACTGTCCACTGTCTCAGGTGTCATGAATCTCCTTTTCCAGGCCAAACAGACCGCACAGAAAAGACTCCTGCAGTTCCACACGCATCAGTTCCTTGTCTCTCACCAGCGGCATGAACCCTTTCCAGCGTTCATTGACAAATTCCCTGACCTGCTCAAGCCCCTCGGTGTCTACAAGTTCCTCCGTTCCATACAAGTAGGAAGCCAGTCTAAAAGAGCAGAATGTCCCCTGGCACGGCCCCTTGCCGATCCGGCTCCGGTTGCCCACCTCTCTGAGGGTGGGCCGCGCACCTTCTGATTTCAAAGAATCGACGATATGGTTAACCATCTGCTCGGAAACCATTTCGCACTCGCAGATCAAGGTCCCCTTGGGGTCTTTTTTATTCATCCAGAGCCGGGCGGATTTGGCCGGTTCGGTCCACTCCCCTTTTTTACTGGCCGGCAGTTCCCGTTCAGCGGTCAGGCAGGGCTCATAATTTTTAAGACGCCGGGCGATAATATCGGACGCTTTTTCTGCCATCAGGCGGTAGGTCGTGAGCTTGCCGCCGGTAATGGAAATGAAATTCTCAAGACCATCCTTGAGATGATCCTTGAGCGTGTAGTTACGGGTAATGCTCCGCCCCTGGCCGTTCTGGGTGCTGACCAGCGGGCGGACACCGGCGTAGGCCCTGATATACCGGGTCTTCTCCAATTCAGGCACCATGACGGCACCCTCTTTTATAATAGAATCCACCTCTTCAGGGGTCGGGCGGATCTCATCCAGAGAATCGATCTCAACAGATGTGGTGCCGATGATCGATACCGTACCGCCGGGCACGAGGATGTCGGCATCCGAGGCCCTGCGCAGGCGGTTGATTACCTGTTGATTGATCCGGTCCTGGGTGACCAGAAGCGATCCTTTTGAGTAAATCATGGGGATGTTTACACCGGCCATGGCCGATACGGTATCTGCCCAGGCGCCCGTGGCATTGACATACTGGAGGGCTTCGATCTCTTGGGTTTCACCGGTTCGGGTGTTCAGTACGGTGGCGGACGTGATCTGCCCGTTTTCTTTCCTGAACCCGGTAACCGCCGTATTGCGCATGATGGTGGTGCCATGAAGCTGGGCATCGGCGGCGTTATCAAGGGAAAGCATAAAGGGATCCACCACGGCATCCTCCACGGCAAATGCCGCTTTCAAATCCGGCGCCAGGCAGGGTTCAAGTTCCCTGGCCTCCCGGGTCGAGATCATTTTACAGGGAATATGATATTTATCACACATTCCCGGAAAATCCGCGATATAATTATCGTCGTCCATCTCCACGGCCACAAACAGCCCGCCGGTATCCTCAATGCATTGCGGGGCCAGATGTTTGAGCAGCCGGCTTTCATCCCGGCATTCCACTGCGGCTTCACCGTCCTTGAATACATATCGGGCGCCGGAGTGCAGCAGACCGTGGTTGGCACCGGATGCCCCGGCATTGATGTCCCCTTTGTCAACAAGGACACACTGGATCCCTCTCAAGGAAAGATCCCTTGCGATTCCGGTTCCCGTGGTACCCGCGCCTATGATCAATACATGCGTGTTCAAAGAATATCCTACAGTTTTAACGGCAGATGCCGGGTCATTATAATCTATGACCTTTTACCATAAATGGTTTTACACACAAAACCTGACCCATTGGGATTACCCCTGATAATTATCTTTTTTAATCTTTTTTTTCGTTTTATTTCGTTTTTTCATTAATTATTTACGTTTTTTATTTTTTGTTAACTTTTATTTACTTTTTTTATTTTTTTACCTTGACTTACTAAATAAAGTCTAATAAATTTTGCTGCAAGATGGAAAAGAATACCGTTCATGCAACCCTGTGGTTTTCCTTGCAAAAATGAGGAATTCAGCCACACCAAACCGTTTTTGGAGGCATTGTCTGAAAGATGGGCCTTACCCTGAAGCAAATTAATAAAATTGTTGAAGGTGAACACCACCTGGCTGATATCAATCTTACACTGGCATCCGGCTCAAGAAATGTGCTGCTTGGCAGAACCCTGGCCGGGAAAACCTCACTTTTAAGAATCCTTGCCGGCCTCGACCGTCCCACCACCGGAGCCATTCATGAGAACGACCGGGACATCACCGGAATTTCCGTGCGTAAACGAAGTGTGGCCATGGTGTATCAGCAGTTTATCAATTACCCCTCCTTTAATGTGTATAAAAACATTGCATCCCCGCTGCTGGTTGCGGGCCAGGATAAAGAGGAGGTGAATCAGAGGGTGATGGATACCGCCAAACTGCTCCATCTCGACCCCATGCTGGACAGGATGCCGTCGGAGCTTTCCGGCGGTCAGCAGCAACGGGTCGCCATTGCAAGGGCGCTGGTCAAGGATGCGGATCTGCTGCTTCTTGACGAACCACTGGTCAACCTGGATTATAAACTCAGGGAAGAACTGCTCGAAGAGCTTCAGGCCATATTTGAAAAAAGGGATTCTGTTGTGGTGTATACCACCACGGAACCCTCGGAGGCGCTCAAACTCGGCGGGAATATTATTGTCATGGACGAGGGAAAGGTTCTCCAGACCGGAACCACCTCCGAAGTTTACCGGAACCCGGCCACAGTCAAAACCGCAGAACTGTTCAGCGACCCCCCCATCAACATGCTCGAAGGAGAGATCCGATCGGGACGGGTCATGATCGGCGACCAGCTTGACATTGAACGCTCCGGCCTGTTCAGCAGCCTGGACGAAGGCCAATACCTGTTTGGCATCCGCCCCAACCACCTGTACCTGAACCGCCAGGCCGACGGCGATGCCCGGATCAATTCGACAGTTAAGATTTCTGAAATCAACGGCTCAGAAACCTTTATCCACTTTGAATATGGCGGGTGCCAGATGGTCCTGCAGGAGGTCGGCGTGGACACCCGCAGGATCGACTCGGCACTCACCTGCTATGTGAACCCTGAAAAATTCTTTGTGTATTCAAGTCAGGGCGATCTTCTGATTTCACCCAATGGATTCAGCGCTTAACCCAAGGAGACATGAATGGCTCAAATATCCTTAGATGAAATTGCACACAGCTACATGCCCGATCCTCAAAACGATGAGGAATATGCATTAAAGCGTATTCACAATATCTGGGAGGATGGGGGTGCATATGCCCTGTTAGGCCCCTCCGGATGCGGTAAAACCACGCTTTTAAACATTATCTCCGGTCTTCTCAAACCCAGCAAAGGACGGGTCAAATTCGGCGAAACCGATGTAACGGACCTGCCCCCTGAAAAACGCAATATTGCACAGGTGTTTCAATTTCCCGTGCTTTACGACACCATGTCTGTATTCAACAACCTCGCATTTCCACTGAAAAATAGAGGGTTTGACAAAGATTACATTGATGCCCGCGTCAGGGAGATTGCCGGCATACTGGAACTTGAGCCGGTCCTGCATAAAAAGGCAGAAGGACTGGGTGCAGACGCCAAGCAGAAAATATCCCTGGGCCGCGGACTGGTCAGAGAGGACGTGGCCGCGATCCTGTTTGACGAACCGCTCACCGTCATTGATCCCCAACTCAAGTGGCAGCTTCGGTGCAAGCTCAAGGAGATCCATGAAAAACTCAAGCTTACCTTGATCTATGTCACCCATGATCAGATCGAAGCCCTGACCTTTGCGGATAAAATCATTGTCATGTACGAGGGGTGGATCGTTCAAATCGGTACGCCCCAGGAGCTGTTTGAATACCCGAATCATAAATTTGTCGGCTTTTTCATCGGAAGCCCGGGCATGAATTTTGTCCCCTGCACCATGGCGGGGGATACCGTCCGTATCGGTACCAAACAGGTCCCCCTGGACAGCCGGACGGCCGAGCTAGGGCAGAAAGCCGACGGCAACCTTGAACTGGGCATCCGGCCGCTCTACCTGAAGGTTTCTCAGACACCGGCCGAGGACAGCTTCGAGGTGCCGGTCAAATCTGTGGAAGATCAGGGCAGTTTCAGGATCGTATCCGTAGACTTTGAGGGCCATATCCTGAAGGCCCGAATTACGGAAAACGATCCGGTTCCCTCTTCCACGACGCACCTGTCCTTTCCCAAGGAATGGATCCGGTTGTTTGAAAACGAACATCTTTTAAAATAAGGAGCAGAACGCCAAAATGAAAAAATGGCAGGATAACAGAGGTTGGCTGTTTATTTTACCGGTCTTTCTGATCGTTGCCTTCAGCGCGGTCGTTCCCTTGATGACCGTGGTGAATTACTCCATTCAAGATATTTTCGGGCCCGGCCAGCGGGTGTTTGTCGGTACCGAATGGTTCCGGGAAGTGCTGACGGATGAAAGGCTTCATGAGGCATTGTGGCGCCAGTTACTGTTTTCAGGACTTGTTCTGCTGATTGAAATGCCGCTGGGCATCGCCATCGCCCTGATGATGCCGGATAAAAAAGGCTTTGGCGCCTCTATCTGCCTGGTGGTCCTGGCACTGCCCCTCCTGATTCCCTGGAATGTGATCGGTACCATCTGGATCATATTCACCCGGCCGGATATCGGCCTCATGGGAGCAACCATCAACACCCTGGGCCTGACCTTTGACCACACGGCCAACGGCCTGCATGCCTGGATCACCCTGATGCTCATGGAGGTATGGCACTGGACCCCCCTGGTGGCCCTGCTGGCTTACGCCGGACTGCAGTCCATCCCGCCGGCCTATTATCAGGCGGCCAAAATTGACGGCGCATCATCCTGGGCGGTTTTCAGATATATTCAGCTTCCCAAAATGAGGGGCGTGCTGACCATCGCACTGCTGCTCAGGTTCATGGACTCATTCCTGATTTATGCCGAGCCCTTTGTCCTCACCGGCGGCGGCCCCGGCAACACCACCACCTTCCTGTCCATCTACCTGGTGAAGATTGCTGTCGGACAGTTTGATCTCGGACCTGCCGGTGCTTTCTCACTGATCTACTTTCTCATTGTACTCTTGTTCTGTTACCTGTTTTACCAGGCACTGCAGAATGTCGGAAAAGGAGAACAAGCATGAAGATAAGAAAACGATATTTTGTCCTGGCGCTTTACCTGGCCATCGCCATGCTCCCCATTTACTGGATGCTCAACATGTCGCTTCGGACCAATGCGGATATCATGGCCAACTTTGCCTTGATTCCGACCCAGATCACCTTTGGGAACTATATCAACATCTTTACCGATCCATCATGGTATTCCGGCTACATCAATTCCATCATTTACGTGGTGTTGAATACCGTCATCTGCCTGGTGACCGCCCTTCCGGCCGCCTATGCATTTTCCCGCTATTCGTTCATCGGGGACAAGCATGTATTTTTCTGGCTGCTGACCAACCGGATGGCACCGGCCGCTGTATTTCTTCTGCCCTTTTTCCAGCTCTACTCCACATTTAACCTGATTGACACCCATATCGCCGTAGCACTGGCTCACTGCCTGTTCAATCTGCCCCTGACTGTATGGATCCTTGAAGGATTCATTTCAGGGGTACCCATTGAAATCGACGAGATGGCCTTTATAGACGGATACAAGTTCCCCCGGTTCTTTTTCTTTGTGTTTGTTCCGTTGATCCGCTCAGGAATCGGGGTGGCCGCCTTCTTCTGCTTCATGTTCTCCTGGGTGGAACTGCTCTTTGCCAGGACATTGACCACCACTGCGGCGAAACCCATTGCCGCCACCATGACCCGGACCGTATCTGCCAGCGGGCTAGATTGGGGGCTTCTGGCCGCCGCCGGCATCCTGACCATCGTTCCCGGTGCCCTGGTGATCTGGTTTGTTAGAAATTACCTGGCCAAAGGCTTTGCACTCGGACGGGTCTAAAGGAGATTGAGAATGAATTTAGAATGGATGGCCTGGACACTTCCCACAGCGGTTTTCTTTTCGTTTATTGTCCTGATGCTCATCGGCATGACCATCTGGGAGATCAAATCCCCGACGGTCAACCGAAAAGGGTTTCTGCCCATCTCCACCACCCGGGGAGACCGCCTGTTTATTGGACTGTTGTCCAGTGCATACATACATTTATTGTGGGTTGGTTTAACTGAGATTACCATATGGTTTGCCCTTGTGATCAGCATCATCTGGATGTTTCTGGTCATGCGCTGGGGGTAACTTTTGGAATAGGCCTGTCAAACGGGATTCCTAATAAACGCCTTCACCTGTTTGCCGGGCCGCGGGTTATACACACAAAACCTTTTGAAGGCATTGGGAGGATGTTGTATGAAAAGATTTGCAGCTGGAAAAAATGCAGGCCGCCTTTTCCTGGCCTGCCTTTTAGGAATGGTGTTTCTTGTATTTTCTCAACCGTCATTTGCAGGTATCGAGGAAGCCAAGAAATGGATTGATGAAGAATTTCAACCATCCACGCTTTCCAAGGCGGAGCAGCTCAAAGAGATGGAATTCTTCATCAAGGCAGCAGAACCGTTTAAGGGAATGGAAATCAAGGTGGTATCTGAAACCATTCCGACCCATGAGTATGAGTCCAAGACCCTGACCAAAGCCTTTTATGAAATTACAGGCATTAAAGTCACCCATGATCTGATCCAGGAGGGGGATGTTATTGAGAAGCTCCAGGTTCAGATGCAGTCCGGAAAAAATGTATTCGATGCCTACGTCAACGATTCTGACCTGATCGGTACCCATTCCAGGTACGGCCATGTCGTCAACCTGACCGACTGGATGGCCGGCGATGGTAAAGATGTGACCCTGCCGACCCTGGATGTGGATGACTTCATGGGTAAAAGCTTTACCACCGGTCCGGATGGCAAACTGTATCAGCTGCCGGATCAGCAGTTCGCCAACCTGTACTGGTTCAGATATGACTGGTTCAACCGTGATGATTTCAAAAAGAAATTTAAAGAGCTGTATGGATATGAGCTGGGTGTACCGGTGAACTGGTCTGCTTATGAAGATATTGCCCAGTTCTTTGCCGAGCACGTCAGAGAAGTTGACGGCAAAGCCATTTACGGCCATATGGATTATGGTAAGAAAGCACCGGACCTGGGATGGCGCTTTACCGATGCGTGGCTGTCCATGGCGGGCTGCGGCGACAAGGGACTGCCCAATGGAAAGCCGGTTGATGAATGGGGTATCCGTGTAGATGAAAACAACCGCCCCCTGGGATCCAGTGTAGAAAGAGGCGGCGCAGCAAACAGCCCGGCAGCCAAATATGCCTTGAGGAAATATATGGAATGGCTGCGGAAATATGCACCTCCGGGCGCCCTGGGAATGGACTTCTACCAGTCCCTGCCGGCACTGGCAAAGGGTAATGTGGCCCAGCAGATCTTCTGGTACACGGCGTTTACCGCTGACATGGTCAAAGAAGGTACCCCGGTGGTCAATGCGGACGGCACACCAAAATGGCGCATGGCGCCCTCTCCCCACGGCCCCTACTGGGAAGAAGGCATGAAGCTGGGATACCAGGACTGCGGTTCCTGGACCCTGCTGAAATCCACCCCGCTTGACAGAAGAAAAGCGGCCTGGCTGTTTGCTCAGTTCTGCGTTGCCAAAACCGTTTCTCTCAAAAAGACCCATGTCGGCCTGACCCCGATCCGTGACAGCGACATCCGTCACCAATCCTTTACCGACCGTGCCCCCAAACTGGGCGGCCTGGTAGAATTTTACAGAAGCCCGGCCCGCGTACAATGGACCCCGACTGGAACCAATGTACCGGATTACCCGAAACTGGCCCAGCTCTGGTGGCAGAATATCGGTGAAGCGGTTTCCGGTGAAGTGACGGTTTCACGTGCCATGGATAACCTGGCCGCCGAGCAGGATAAAATTCTTGCCCGTATCGAGCGTGCCGGCATCCAGGGTGACAAGGGACCCAAGCTGAACAAGAAGATGGATCCCGATTTCTGGCTGAACAAACCCGGTTCTCCCAAGGCCAAGCTGGCCAATGAGAAACCCCAGGGCAAGACAGTTGATTATGATGAACTGATTAAGGCCTGGCAGAGCAATTAAACCCATATGCAGCGTTCTCCCGTCTACCCGGGCCTGCTGCTGACGTTAGACCGGCAGGAAAGCGTTGAAACATTCGTTTTCCTGCCGGTTTTTTTTAACACCGGCAATTACCGGCATCCTGTTGCACTGTGACAGTTAACTGCCTGCGTCCCTTTGAAAGGAAACAAATATGCTCAAACACGTTCAAAACAGCCTCAAGGCAAAACTTTTATTGGTTCTTGCCGTCATTCTGGCCCTGTCATTTACGGTGCTCTCCTTGTTCATCGTCAATGTTCAGAAATCAGGGCTTGAGTCCATGAAGGCCGATGTTTCCTCGAAACTGGACATGACCGCTAAAGGCACCCGGGCCACCTTCACCCGGATGGAGGATTCAGCCTCCCAATCCCTTGAGGGCATGATCACCAAGGCCGTCACCGATCTTTCCGAGCAGACCATTAATGCACTGACAGAGGAGGAAAAAAACCTCAAGGCCGGCATGGAGACCCTGATTAAAAGCAGTGCAGATACACTGGCCAACCTGCTGAAAAAAACCACCCTGACCTTCCTGATCGAAGAAAACCATACTGAGCTGCGTAAATACAGCCGCTCGGCATCCAGCTCTGATGCGGTGGTCTATGTCATGTTCCTGGATAAGGAGGGCCAGCCGTTGCCAGGCTATGTCGACACGGTGGACGATCGCATTTTTGGCTACCTTGAAAAGCGTCCCACCGAAGATGAACTTCTGGTTGTGCTGGAGGAATCCAGAAACGACCGTGAGGTGATTGTCCATGAACAGCCGGTTGAGTATTTTGGTGAGCTCCGGGGCACCATTGTGGTTTGCATCAGCAACACCGCAGTCAATGAACAGATCAAGATGCTGTCCGCACGGTTTGCTGATATCCGGACACAAAACAGCGCCAATATCGAAACCACCCTCAATTCAGAATCCGCTTTGGTGCTGGATACCATAAAAAACGACCTTAAAACCGTGCTAAAGGAAAATGAGGCGTCATTTACAGGGACCGATACCCTGCTCAACTCATCCATTGCAAGTGTCACATCCAGAACAACCATACTTATTGCAGCCGTCGGCACCCTTTGCTGTATCGGCACCCTCATCCTGGTCGGTATTTTTCTGGGCATCATGTTTATCAAACCGGTGATTCGAATTTCCGAGGGACTCAAAGACATTGCCCAGGGTGAAGGAGACCTCACCATGCGCCTCGATATCAGAAGTCAGGATGAAGTGGGCGAGCTTGGAAAATGGTTCAACACCTTTATTACCCGCATCCATGACATCATCAAAGACCTGGCAGTCAGCGCAGGCCAGTTGAACCTGTCATCGGAAACACTGACCTCTTTGTCATCCCGGATGACTGACGCTGCAGCCAGCTCTTCGGAAAAGGCAGGGAAAGTCACCCGCAGTTCCATTGATGTGAGCGGTGCGATGAACCTTGCCGCCGAATCTATGGATGAAGCGTCATCCAATATTCAGATGGTGGCCTCGGCCACCGAAGAGATGACCGCCACCATCGGGGAAATTTCAAAAAATGCGGAACAGGCCCGTTCCATTACCCAAAATGCGGTTAATCATGTGCAGACCGCCTCCGACCGGGTGGAGGATTTGGGCTCGGCTGCCAAAGAGATCGAAAAAGTGGTGGAGAGTATCACCGACATTTCAGAACAGGTCAATCTACTCTCTTTGAACGCCACCATTGAAGCGGCCAGGGCCGGAGAAGCCGGGAAAGGGTTTGCCGTGGTTGCCAATGAAATAAAGACACTCGCCCAGCAGACCGCAGCGTCCACCCAGGAGATCAAGACCCGTGTCACCGGTATTCAATCCAGTACCGGTGCAACCATTGACGCCATCAGCTCGATTTCCGGTGTCGTTAATGATGTGAACGGGATTGTCTCTTCCATCGCGACTGCCGTGGAGGAACAATCCGCCACCACAAAGGAGATCTCCAGCAATGTGGGACAGGTATCTACGGCCATTGAAGATGCAAACGGAAATGTCAATCAAAGCAGCCTTTCCATCTCGGATATATCACAGGAAATTGAAGAGGTGACAAAGACCTCCGGGGATATCCTGGATCTGAGTGCCAGTGTGGATAAAAATGCCAGGGAGCTGTCAACCCTCTCCGGGCAGCAAAACAATGTTGTTGGCAAATTTAAAATCTAAAGGAGCCCGCCCATGTCCCAAACCTATATCCCTGCTGACCGGCAGACCCGCATCCAGAGACTGATCAAGGAGAAGGGCATTGTCAAGGTCATTGAGCTGAGCCGGATGTTCAACGTCACTGAACTGACCATCCGCAGAGATCTTGATGTCCTTGAAAAACAAGGGGTTTTGGACCGGACCCACGGCGGTGCCATCCTGCGGCACCGGATGAAAACCGAACCCCTTTATACGGAAAAGGACCAGACCAGCCGGGTTGAAAAAGAGATGATCGGCAAGGCCGTCAACCATCTTGTTGAACAGGGAGATACACTGCTTATCAATACCGGTTCCACAACCTCTCAGGTCCTCAGGCACCTTTCCGGCAAGCATCTTACCGTGGTCACCAGTAATGCCAATGCACTATCAGAGATTGACGATCCGGATATCGAGCTTATACTGACAGGAGGAAGCTTTAGAAAACAGTCCAACTCTTTGATCGGTATTTTTGCTCACACGGTTCTTGACCAGGTCTGCGGAAGCAAGGCAATCATCGGTGTTGACGGACTGAGCATCAAGTTCGGCCTGACCACACCGGTGCAGCAGGAAGCAGAGGTCACCCGGCGCATGATTGACAGGACCCAGGGTCCGGTCATTGTGGTCGCAGACCATAAGAAAATGGGTGTGGTATCCAATTTTGAAACCGCTCCCATTAAAAAGGTAAATATCCTGATAACCGATGCAGGTATCAAGCCGGAGTTCAGGAAAGCTTTGGAAGAACTGGGAATCAAAATAATCATAGCTGGTTAAAGGAGATCATTATGGAAATCAAATACACATGCATCAACCCTGAATGTAAACCCGATGGCGACGATCCGTTTGTGCTCACCCTGAACCTGGACAATGTCATGGATGAAAAAAACATTGCCCAGATGTATTGCCCCCACTGTAAATCGGAACTCAAACCCATGGAACCGGTCGAGTAACCGTCTCCCCTCAGTTTTACCTCCTGGTTTACCTTTTTCTTACAGCCGGGCCTCTAAGATGCGGGTCAACGCCGCAGTGGAAAGGGGCACGGGATTATGCTTCAAACCTGTAGCAGATGCAATAACCGGTAGATCCTCCCGGGTCACACCGTATGGGGAAAGGCGCGGGATGTCCAGTTCCTGCGTCCATTGGGCCAGCAATACTGCAAGCGCGTCAGCCGCCCTGACCGGTGAATCCTCCGTTGTCTGACCTGTCAGGCAGACCAGCGCCTGTTGCGCCTTGATCAATACCGGGCTTTCAGGTTGAGTGGAGGCCAGTGACTTGAAATTATGATGCAGCACCTCGGCCAGCAGGGTACCGCACACCACACCATGGGGAACCTCTGCCATGCCGCCGATCACGGAAGCAAACCCGTGAACCACACCAAGTCCGGCATTGGCCAGTGCAACCCCGGATATATAGGATGCATAGCTGATCCGTGAACGCAGTTCGACATTCCGTGGCGCATCCGTTGACACCCGTACCAGGGCATCACCCAGTTCATGTAATGCCCCCATGACCAGGACATCTGTCATGGGAGAGGCATGGGTGGACATCAGGGCTTCAAGCAGCTGGGTCAGGGCGTCCATCCCGCAGGCCGCCGTTACGTCGGCCGGGCAGTCCAGTGTGAGTTCGGGATCAACAATGGCGATATCGGGAACGAACCGGTCATGCCTGAGAGACTTTTTAAATCCGTTTTTCCCTGCCCGGGTAAGGACGGCATTTTTTGTGGCCTCGCTGCCGGTTCCGGCGGTGGTTGGAACGGCAATATAGGGAACCTTTTGGCCGTCATGGATCAAGTGCCCCACACCTTCAAGATAAGATACGACAGATTCACGTTTCATGAGCATGGCACTGACCGCCTTTCCGGCGTCCACCACACTACCGCCGCCCACACCTGCCACCACATCAACCCCTTTCTGACGGTATTTTCCAACAATGTCATCAATGATTTGGGGAGGGGGTTCAGGCCCAACCGTTTCAATCGAAACCTCAATGGCTCTGTCAGCAAAAGTGTGCATGAGATTCTGCATCTGAACACTTTTACGGAACGAATACTGCCCTGTGATCAGCAGCAAACGCCGTCCGAAAGTATTGACCAGATCGGGCAGCAGATTGACTTTACCCGGACCGAAATAGGTTCTGGGATTGGTGATAAAATTGAATTCCAATCAAATATCCTTCTTTGGCTACCGGTGGGGTATTGATCAGCCTTTGCGCCTTAACTGGCGTGTATCCCCCACCCGAATGGTCAGGTTGATGCCGTCAAAGTACTCGATCAGCGGAATGACAAACTTCCTTGAAATACCGGTCATATCCTTGAACTGAGGCGTGGTGATTTCCTGATTTTCCCGCAGGTAATCCACCAGCCGCGTTTCAAGATCAAGGATGGTCGCGGCATCAAAATACAGATCATCCTTGGTTTTAATGATCGATTTTTCCTTGATCAGCATTTCCAACACGTCGCGGGCCGTTTTCTTGTCCAGGTCAAGATCCTCACAAATGGTCCTGAAAAACGGTGGTGTCAAACCGGTCTTTTTGTAGGTGGCCATGATCTTTTCCTTGACTTCATGCTGGTCCACCTGGAGGGCGACGGTATGGGAGGCCAGTTTCACCAGGTTTTTATCCTGGACCAGTGTGCCCTCCTTTTCCAGCTTCGAAAATACCAGGTTGAAAAATTTGGGATCATCTATGTATTGAAACTTGGATTTGAGCTCCTGGGTGGGCATCCCCTCCTTGAGCGGGTTGTTCTGATGATACTCCTCCAGTTTTTCAATAGCCCTGCTCTTGAACTGCTCCACAAATGAGCCGTGAATATAAACCTGTTTTTCCTTATCCGAAAGCACCACCTCCTGCCTGGCCAGCATCTTCTGAAGCTGTGCCCCCAGTTTTTTATCCGGGATATTGGTCATGACCCGCAGGTCTTTCAATGGTGCCCCTGAAAACCCCTTCATACTCAGGATATGTGAAATCACGGTATCGGGATCATCATCCAGGAGCGTGCTCAGCCCTGTGATCACCTGGTCGTCAAAGAGTTTGTGCTTTTTGGAATCCGGATTCAGGATCCGTCCCCCCCCAATGGTTCGAACCGGCGAATAGCTTCGGACCACATAGCGGTCATCCTTGATACAGCACACTGGTGATTCCAGACGGATCTGTACGCAGGCCTCATCCCCGGGAGCGATCTCCTCCCGGTCCAGCAGGATCAGGTATCCCAGAATTTCACTGGTACCGTAGTGAAAACGGATCCGGGTCCTGTTTTTGGCCGGTTTGGCGTTGGAGTTGAGAAAGGTAAACTGTGCATCCACCATATAACTCTCAATCAATGTATCGGGTGTTGACAGGATATCACCGCGATCCACACTCTCCTTGTCAAGACCTTGAAAATTAATTGCCGTCCGGGTCCCGGCCAGGGCTTGGTCCACACTGTCGCTGTGCACCTGGATTCCCCGGACCTTGGATACAATATTTTTAGGGTAGACCATGATGTCGTCGCCGACCCGGATACTCCCGGAGACCAGGGTGCCTGTGATCACCGTACCAAACCCCTTCATGGAAAATACCCGGTCCACCGGCAGACGGAATATGGATGAGTAGCGCCTGGGCGGAAGTTCATTGCACATCCGTTCCAGGGCGGTCGAAAAGTCGTCAAGGCCCTCTCCGGTCACAGAAGACACCGGTATGACCGGTTTATCTTCAAGGAATGTGCCTTCGGTAAATTCCTGGATATCCTCCAACGCCAGTTCAAGCAGGTCCTCATCCACCATATCGGTTTTTGTCAGGGCCACCATACCGTGTTCAATCCCCATGAGGGTGCAGATTTCCATATGCTCCCGGGTCTGGGGCATTACGCCTTCATCGGCAGCGATCACCATGGTGACGATATCAATACCCGAAGAACCGGCCACCATATTCTTCACAAACTTCTCATGACCGGGCATATCCACAATCCCGATCAGCTTGCCGTCAGGTAATACCAGGGAGGCAAACCCCAATTCAATGGTGATTCCCCGCTGTTGTTCCTCTTTGAGGCGGTCGGTTTCAATCCCTGTTAACGCTTTTACCAAGCTGGTTTTTCCATGGTCAATATGGCCGGCTGTTCCTAAAATAATATGATCCAATTGGGTCCCCCCTGCGTGTTACAGGTGAATCAGGATTTAAGACTTCCTGAATAATCTTATGCCATACACCACAGCCACGAGGCAAACCCCGACCAGGGCGCCTTTGTATATACCCCATTCCGGATGAAACAGCCGGGTCAGGAAAATACCGCAAACCAGCCCGACAATCAACCGGATAACAAATATAAAAAATGTATTCATACCATTGTCCCTTATTTCATATCAAATAACCCATAATAATAGTCAAACTTAGTTACCGGGTCAATGCAAAAAAACTATTGAATTTTTTTTTGGGATTTGATAGATAATGTGAGTTTGCGGTGGGTGTAGCTCAGTTGGTAGAGCACCAGGTTGTGGCCCTGGTTGCCGCGGGTTCAACTCCCGTCACTCACCCCATTCACCCCTTTTCAATCAAGATTTGCGCCGGACATCTCACTTGAAACAATCAGATCCCACATATCAGGACCTGGAAAACAGAATCCAGGATCTGGAAGAGCAGCTCACGTCCCTCCAAAGCTGCACGGACGATGCCTTGAGCGCGCGCAATGCCTATCAGGGATTTCTGGAATTTTTACCCTACCCGGTACTGGTCAGGGACTTGAATGAGAAGATCACCTATCTGAATCCGGCGTTCACACGGACATTCAAGTGGACCCTGGATGAACTCGAGGGAACCCAGGGCAAACAGTACGTACCGCCCTACCTGCGCACCCAGCTCAACACCAAAATCAAGGCCATGCTCAACAGCGATTCGGATCTGAGAATGTCCACCCGGCGCCTGACCAAAGACGGCCGGACCCTTAAAGTCGCCCTGAGAGTGGGCATCCAGAAAGACCGAAACGGATCTCCCACCTCCCTGATCACCGTCCTGCGCGACATCACCATGGAGGACCGGATAGACAAGAACCGGGAAGCCATGAACCGGATCAGCATGGCCCTGCCCCAGTACCCTGAACTGCCCAAACTGCTCTCCTATATCACCATGGAGATAAAGGATCTTCTCAAAGTCCAGGTGGCAAATGTGGTCTTGCTGGATGAGACATCCGAGGAGTTCTATTTCCTGAGTTCGGCCCATGATGACCCCTATACCCAGAAAAAAATTGAAAAACTCAGACTCTCAGTGGACGACATGATTTCCGGCCAGGTCCTGAAAACCGGCAAGCCCATGATTGTCATCGAAACTTCGGACCTTTCCAGGAGCTATCAGCTCAGGGACCAGAAGCTGGGTTATGAAGTCAAGAATGTCCTTTTGGTTCCTTTGAGAATCCAGGATAGGATCATCGGCGTGTTGACCGCAGACAATAAAAAAGAGGGTCAGTTTGACCAGACCGATCTTGAAACCTTGAGCACCATAGCCGGGACCGTGGCCCTGTCCATCGAGAACGCCCGCGTCAATGAAGAGTTGCGGAAAACCTATGAGGACCTTAAGGCACTTAACTCCGCAAAGGACAAAATGATCAACCACCTGTCCCACGAGTTGAAAACGCCACTGGCCATAATGCTCAGTTCCGTGTCCGTATTGTCCCGGCGCCTGGAAACCCTGCCGGACAGACATTGGGAGCAGACCCTGGACCGGATCAAGCGAAACCTGAAGCGGATACTTGAAATCCAGTATGAGGTTGACGATATCGTCAAACAGAAAAACCCGCTGCACCGGAACGTTTTCAGTCTGGTACTGGAGCAGTGCGCCGATGAAATTGCCTCCCTGGTTGCAGAACATACCGGCGAAGGAGAGGTGGTCCAAAAAGTCAGGGGGGTGATTGAAGATACATTCTTCCCCAAAGATCTTGAAAGCGAAAATATCGAATTGGACCGGTTCGTCCACGAACGGCTCCAGATTCTTGAAAAGCAGTTTACCCATCGCCGGCTCGACATCACACCGCGCCTGGAACCCTCCTTTCCGGTAAAGATTCCGGCCGAACCCCTCAGAAAAATGATAGACGGCCTGATCCGCAATGCAGTGGAGAACACGCCGGACGGGGGTGATATCGTCATCCGGGTTGCCCCGCAGGAACAGGGCACCGGGTTCATCATCACCGACCATGGGACGGGCATCACACCCGACGCACAAAAGCACATTTTTGAGGGCTTTCTCTCCACCCAGGACACCCTTCAATACTCATCCAAACGTCCCTTTGATTTCAATGCTGGCGGGAAAGGTGCGGATCTCTTGAGAATGAAGATTTTTTCAGAAAGGTACAACTTTAAAATTGGCCTGTCTTCCACACGTTGTCGTCATATTCCGGAAAACGCGGACTCATGCCCCGGCTCAACCGAGCAATGCCGCCAGCTGTCGCTGCCTAACTGGCCGGGCTGCAACGGCACCACCACCGTAACCCTCTGGTTCCCTGCCTGAACGCCGCCTGTATCACACCCGTCCATTTAAGATGTATCCCGGCATAAGTATTGCATCTGAATTATCATCAGCAATGGGATTTTTTGATACAACAGTTACAAGCCGGATCCGCGGGATCGGCGGGAGGTGATGCAATGACCCTGTTTCATGAAAACCGCTTTTTTCATTCCTTATATAGCCGCCGTACCCGGTATCCGGACGTAGAAACCCTGGCCAATCATATGCTGGATATGGGACAGCAGGCCACCTGCGCCGATATTGTCAGAAAATGTGCGGCCAGCCTGGAACAGCTGGCCGACTGCAGGCTCTTTGCGTTTGCCTTGAAAAAAGACCAGAATATTGATGTGTGGATCGATGGCCAAGCCTGTGATGATCCTCTCAAAACAACCATTACCAGCGATTTCAATGACCCTGAAAATAATACCATTCACCTCATGGATCCGGGGCTTGTTGAACCGGTTCAACCGAATGATGAGATCACCTCCCGATTGACCTCCCTGGAGATCAGCGACGACAACAGCTATTGCCGGGTCTATTTCGTACCAGCCAGGCAAGCGGCAAAGGGGTCCCGCCAGATGATCCACCTGCTGCTCAGGGCCTGCACCCAGGCGGTGCTGAAACAAAGCCGCCTGGACATGTATGAAGCCGTGACAATGACAGATCCCTTAACCGGGTGCTGCAATAAAAAGGAGTTCCACCGGCAATTGGAAAGATGCATGGCTGCAGCGTTGCGCCATGTCAGTGATCTGTCCCTGATCCTGTTTGACCTGGATGATTTTACCGTTGTGCTGGACGAGAGCGGCAATCTCGCAGGGGACCGGGTCCTTAAGGAGGTGGCTCTTCTGGCCCAAAGCGGGATCAGGCAGGAGGATCTTTTAGCCAGGACATCACGAGACCGGTTTGCCGTTATTCTTCCGGGTACGGGCAAAAGAGAGGCTGCACAGCTTGCGGACCGTCTCAGGCAGGACATATGCCGGGCTGTCATCAGTTTTGGTGCGGAAACCATCAGGGTGACCGCCAGCTTCGGCGTTGCCGAACTCAATCATGAATCAGCGGTGCCGGGTCAGTTTGAAAAGAATGCGGCAGACATGCTTCACAAAGCCAAACTGCAAGGAAAGAACCTGGTGATGCCCGGACTGATGCGGGTATGCCCCCCCGACTGGAAGGGGCAGGAGGCCTGTTCGGGAATACCCGGGGGGGTCTCGATTCAATAAACGATGATCACCGACCTCTGAACTCATCAATTTCCAGGCTGTACTTCTTAATGAGTTCATAGAAATCAGCCCGGTATTTGCCCGCATATTTGGCTGCCTGGCTCACATTCCCGTCAGTGAGGAACAGCAGCTTTCTGACATACTCCTTCTCAAACTCTTTTTTTGCGGTTTTCAAAGGCTGGATTCCCTTCTCCTCACGGGGTTCACCGGGTTTGCTCAGGATCAGGTCATCCGTAATCACATCCTTGTCGCTCATGGCCACCGCATACTCAATCACATTTTTCAACTCCCTGACATTACCGGGCCATGGATAGTTCAATATTTTGTCCATGGCTACGGCAGAGAACTTCTTACTCCCCTTGTTCATGGTGGATGAATACTCGTCCAGGAAATGATTGGCCAGATAAGGGATGCACTCCAACCGCTCTCTTAACGGCGGGATATGGATGGGAATCACATGAATCCGGTAATACAGGTCTTCCCTGAACAGGTCCTTTGCGACCCGTTGCTCAAGATCAACATTGGTCGCGGCGATGACCCGGATATCCAGCCGCACCTTTTTACTCCCCCCGAGCGGATAGAATTCATTTTCCTGGAGAACCCGCAAGAGTTTAACCTGCATGGACAATGGAATCTCAGACACCTCATCAAAAAAGAATGTCCCTTCCTGGGCCCTTGCCATGAAACCGGCTTTGCGTTTGTCCGCACCGGTAAATGCCCCCTTCTCATACCCGAACAGTTCACTTTCGAACAGGTTCTCCGGCAGGGCGGCACAGTTCACTGCGATGAAAGGCTTTTTGCTCCTGGTAGACGCCAGGTGGACTGACTTTGCGATCAGCTCTTTACCGGTTCCGCTTTCACCGGAGATCAGAACCGTAGAATCCGTAGACGCTGCCTGCTTGACGGTTTTAAGCACACGGATCATCGATTCGCTTTTGCAGATGATATTTTCAAACCCCAGTTGGTCGGATACCATGGACCTAAGGTTTTCCACCTCCCGTGTGAGGTTTTTCTTTTCAAGGCAGTTTTTCACCTGAAGCATGAGCTCAGTATCGTCAAACGGTTTGGTCAGATAGGTAAACGCCCCTTTTTTCATGGCATCAACTGCGGTGTCGATGGTTCCGTATGCCGTAAGAATGATGGCCTGGATGGACGGTATGATCCCCTGGAGCTTTTCCATGAGCTCCACCCCGTTACCATCCCCGAGTTTGTAATCCAGTAGGGCAAGATCGAACACCGGATGCTTTCTGGCAATCTTCAATGCTTCCTGGCAGCTCAGTGCCATGGAGACATCATATCCGCCGGCCTCAAGCCTGAATCTAAGCACCGTTAATATCGAAGCATCATCGTCTACTATCAGAATTTTACTCATGCTGCACGTCCCCGGTGTCCTTGATCGAATCCAGATCGATTTTCTTGAGCTGCCGGATCTGGCGTTCAAGTTTTTTAATCAATTCTTCCTGTTGGGCCTTTTCCTTTTTCAAGATCTGATTCTCTTTTTGCTTGCGGGCCAGACGGCCATGTACCGTCTCCAATCCGTGGGTTTTGTTTTCTGCCACCGCTTCCATCCGGATGGCCTGCTTGAGAATGGATAACACCAAGGGCGCGTTGCAGGTCAAAACGGAATTTTCATGATCCTGGTCAATCAGATCAAAGCAGAGCAGGGCTTTTTCAAAATCCTTGGCCGGGTTTTCAGGATGCGCATAGATCAGGGCTTTTTGAAAAATAGCCTCCTGTTTAAGTTCGGGTTGAAAATACTCATAGGCTTTGCGGTTTTCGATCATTGCGCCTTTGAAATCCTGCTTTTGGATCTTCTCTTCCGCTTTGACCAGGTGCGCCCGTCCCTTTTTGCCTTCAACCGTTTCAAACGTGAACTGGGGGTAGTAGTTGTACTGGCAGCCGCTGGCGAACAGCATCAACCCTATGCTGCAGGCAAGATAAAAGATATTTTTGTACCTTTCAAGGGTTCGCTTTCTGCCCATATCTCTCCTTTATGTGCTTTGATAATATGTTTAGAGATGGCAAGGCCAAGCCCCGTTCCTCTCAATGTCTGATTTCCTTTGTCGATCCGTTTGAACTTTTCAAAAATACGATCCAGGTTTTTCTTGTCAATGCCGCACCCGTTATCGGCCACGGATACGATGACCCGCTTTTGATTCACCGATGAACTGGCACCGATAATGATCTTACCCTGTTCGTGGGTATACTTCAATGCATTGGATATCAGATTGTTGATCACCTCTTCAATCCGTTTGATATCCATCCGGCACTCCGGAACCGATCTGGCCGGCACAAACCGCAAATCGATATTCTTGTTCTGGGCTTCGGGAACGAATTTGACCAGGGATGTGCGGATAACATCTGTCACACTGGCCTGCTTGAATTGATATTCCATCTGATAGACTTCCATCCTGGACAGATCCAGGATCTTTTCAATGGATGCAATCAACCGGTCCGACTCGGCCAGGACCAGTGATGCCAGTTCTTTTTCCCGGTCCGGATCCGATTCAAACAGTCCCATATTCAGCATGCTGGCAGCCTCCTTGATCGACGTGATCGGTGTCTTCAATTCATGGGAAAAGTGACTGATAAAGTCGGTTTTCATCACCTCCAGCTCTTTGAGCCTGCTGCACATGACGTTGAAATGCATGGTCAGATCATCGATCTCCTTGGGCGCCATTAA
Source organism: Desulfobacteraceae bacterium (assembly GCA_004796375.1). Lineage (GTDB taxonomy): Bacteria > Desulfobacterota > Desulfobacteria > Desulfobacterales > Desulfobacteraceae > MADRE2. The sequence continues at coordinate 24,546 of QZLA01000165.1, read as the reverse complement.
AATGGGCTCAATGTGGTTGAACTGCCCCTTTGAAATTTCACGGGTCTTTTTCTCAAGCAGAAAAATTGAACTGGTAATGATCCGGGTATTGGCCACTGAAATAATGATACCCAGAAGAATGGCCACAATGGTAATCAGGATGGTGAGCTTGATGATATTATCGATCATCTCACTGGTCAGAATAATCTTGGAATTCTTTTTTTTGTTCTTTTCATAAATAATCTTGTTGAGTTTGGTATCCACCGCCTGGATCTCTTTTTCAACCGTCGCCAGAAACTCTGATGTATCATAGGTCCGGGTGTGATTCCTGAGACGGGCAATCTGCTCATTGAACAACCGTGTATGGTTCCGGAACAACACATCCGCTTCAATGGCGGTTTTCTTTATATCTTCCGACTTGACCAGGGTAAGCAGATACTCGATATCATTTTCAAACACCACCTTGATCTCTTCATATTTTTCAAAATAATCCCGGTCTTTGGAGATGATGTACTTTTTCTCCAGCATGGCAACGGATGCCAGCGCGGCGGACAGATTTTCACATATGGCCACGCTACGGTTGTCGATCTCCACGATTTCATTGGACAGCCGGTAAAGTTTATCCAGGTTATACACGACATAACCACCCAGAATCACGGCAAAACCGATCATAATCATATTACCGATAACAAGCTGCTTGAATATGGTCAGCTTCATTTTACTTTCACCCTTGACTCGCCCTGCCAGGGTATGACAGGCAATTGAAAACAAACTCCTATGGGCTATCATTTTTAAAATTGCTCACCAGTTGTTGTCAAGGAAAAAAGGGATTGCAGGAGGTTACCTGAAATGGGGAATGGAATTCGACCTATCTTTCTTCATGCCGACGGCATGCGGCCTCATATTTTTTTTTTAATCTGTTATAATGATCTGCCAGCCGGGCATATTTCTTTCGTTCAGCGGCCAGTACTTTGTTGAACTTCATGATCAGCCCTTTTCTCAAACACTCTTCCTTAAAGATGGTTTGCGCAACTTCCTGCTTCACCAGCGCTATTGCAGCTTCCATATCATGGATGCGCCGGTCAAAATCCCTTGGGCTCAATGGTCTGTGGACCCCTTTCCCGGTTTGTCTCGTTTTGGTTTCGCTCATATTATCCCGGACCCTCAATTTAAGGTGTTGAAAGGTCAGGCATCCCCTAGCGGCAGCTTTAATGGTTGAGGGGGTCGGCCGCCGGGGATGCCTGAATCAGGATGCCTGCTTCTTCAATCATTTGACATGATTGACATACACTGCCGATCGCATCGGATTTCAGGGGATGAAATATACGATCAGGGAGGGAAACTGCCGCATCCTGTACGACAAGCGGGCTGCACATTGTGCAGATGGGTAATGGTTTTGAATGAAGCAGTGTTGTGATCATGAAAGAAAACCCTTGATTCTCCTTTAAAGAAAAAGGCATCCTTGAAGCTTTTAATATTATGGATCAGCCTGCGGCATGACTTCCGGTATCCATACCGTAGCGCATCGTTCTTACCGCTGACTTAAAATCCTGAACAGGTACTGCCTTCAACCCCAGCATACTCAGAACAAACAACACCCAGTAGAGCATCGAATGATTCAGGCCGGGTGCCGTCGCCTGGAGGGCTGCACATAATGCAAACAGGGGCAGTATGGATTTATAAAATGACACCACCAGGCCGGACACACTGAGCACCCGACCCGAGGATAATATCAGTAAAGATATCAGAATGGTCAAAAACGAGGTGAGCGTTAATGCCAGCGCAGCACCGGTCACGCCAAATTCGGGGATCAGAAACCAGTTCCCGGTAATGGCCACGGCAAACCCCAGGCCGTTAACCCCAAGCACCTTTCTGATCTGCCCGGTATCGATACTGTAGATGACCAGAAAATAGTTCACCAGACTCAGGACTACCCAGAAACAAAGCAGCCGGGTGATCGGCACACAAGGCAGATACGTTTCACCAAATATCATGAGGGTCAGGGGGTGTGCAAACACCATCAAAAGCCCTGCCATAACTGCAATGACGGCTGAAGTGGTTCTCATTGATATATATTGACCGGAACGGGCCATATCTCCGGGGGTGTCAAGAATAAACGGACGCACCGCCTCGAACATGCGGATCAACAGCGTCGGCAGGAGCAGTGCATTGCCGTAAACAGCCAGTGCGGCTGCACCGGAAAGCACCACGATCATCCCTTCCGCGGATTTCACCGAAAGAATGGATACCAGATAAGCCAGGTAGAGCATGCTGCTGGCTGAGGTCACCTGGCGCATGGTGGGCAGCTCAAAGGAAAAAGAAAACCTCACCGGGATAGAATACCAGACCAGTATCGTCATGCAGACACCTGTAAACACCAGGCTCCATAAGAATCCTTCAAAGCCGAACCCCATGACAAGAACAAGCAGGGAAGCCGCAACAGAGAATATGCCCTTTAATCCGTGAAGCACACCCGCTGTCCTGAACCTGCCCAGACCGGCAAATGTAGACAGGCCTGAACCGGTCACCATTTCCATCAATATTACCAGCAGGATCACCCACTTCAACTCCCCGAAAACAGTACCGGGCATGATCATGTCATGCCCCCAGATAAGAAGGCCAATCGCTAAAACCAGCAAGGCAACGGTAACGGCTTTCACTGTGACCGGTGGCTGGTCCATGGTCAGCTTTCCCTGAAACCTGTGATCCTCGGCTAAAGAGATGACGGCCGACCTTCCTCCGATGGATGTGAGCGCCAGGCCGACAGCCGACAGCACAAACACCAGGTAACACACACCCAATTCGGTACTGCTTATATATCGCGATGCCGCGCCAAGGGTAATCATCCATCCGAAAATTGAAATTGCGGTTCCTGATAGCGCGAAATACAGATTTTTCATTTGGCTGCTGCTCCTGTGTCTGATCCTGAGATTCATCGGTTCGTTGTCATCCTTATTTCCATTTAACGGGGTGCTCACCAGTATGAACTCCGATTAATGCACCTTGCGTACCACACACTCATATTTCTCCTAACCCGTCGAAATAAAAACACATTCAAACAACCCTTTTTAAATCGTACGACCTAACACCCCTTGAGTGGTAAAAAAATCAGGGAAGACCCTCTCATAGATGCAGGGTTTTTCCTGCGTCCAAACGTTTCCTTTTCACCCGACCCGCTGCTGAACACCTGTCGCGCCCAAATGCAACTGATTGAAAAAACAAACTATTTGGCCCAATGTTCGGGGGTAATCAGAAAGATGTATGATAAACCCTGCATTACCCCCTGATTCCATTATTTGGCAGAAAATCTCAATAACATTCCTGAATCATTAAACTTATGGCAGTATTGACAATAAGCATGAAGGATTTTTCCTTCACCAATAAACAACCGGCCGGCCAACCCCGTACCGGCCTGATATGCACTTCTCCAAACCAGCCGAATATGATATTCTCACGAACTGAATACGGGATAGCAGAATTAAAGGAGCACCCCGCCTCATATAAACGAAAGAATGAGTCATGCGGATAGCAGCCCTCATACTAATGATTCACACAATTCTCTTCTTGACGGAAGCCGAATCCGCCCGTTTGGCGCCCCGTGATCTGGAATATCAGGGGGCTTTCCGTCTGCCGGATGATTTTTCCTGGGGAGCCCGCGGCATGTCCTGGTATCCCTTGGGAGACAGCGGCAAAGGCTCCCTTTTGATCACGACGTCAGAGGCCCTGAGGACACCTGATGGTGATGCTTGCTATGAAGGGCTTACCGGCTGCAGGGCCTATTATGCCGAAGTGACCATACCGGTCCCGGTCAAGACCGGCCTTTGGACAGCCCTTCCCCTGGCTGCCTTTTTAAGATCACCCACACCATTCGATAACGGCCTGGCTGCCACCGTCCATGATGCACATGCGTTCGTGACCGGGATTCAGTACGTTCCGCGCCAGGGCAGCCAGGGTTCGGATAAAGTCTACGGTTCATTGAATGAATGGTATCCCGAGGGGGACTATGGTGATGACAGCTTTCCGACCGTATGGTTTTCCAACCTGGATGGGTCCGGTGCCCAGGGTATGTTCCATGTCGGCCCCCTGGACAACCCCCTGTACCATGGCCGAAAAATGGGTGATTTTTTGTTCCTGCTTCCCCAGTGGTATGCGGACAGGTATCTGGACGGCCGGATCCTGGTGACCGGGCGTTCACGCGGCACCCCTGCCGGGGATCATCCTGAACTCACCGTTGCAGGAGGTTCCCAGGGCCCCACGCTGTTCGCATTCCATGCCTGGCAGTCGGAAACCCCGTCCGGTGTATTGGATGCGCGGGCCATGCTCTACTACCGGGTGAAATTCCCGGGATGTGCCGGCCCGGATGTGGGTGCAGGCGGCGCCCCCACAGATTGCGACTACCCCGGTTTTTCCATGTGTGACACCTGGAACGGTGCGTGCTTTATCGGAAATCAGGCAGCGTCTGCCATTGTTGTCCTGGGGCACAAAGGTACCACCAACTGCTATTACTGTGATGAAACAGGTACAGACCCGGAGTGCCATGTCTCGCCGCCGCCGCTGGAGTGTATTCGATACTGCAGTGAGAGCCGGGGATATCATTGCGGACCTTACAGCCGCCAACTCCTGTTCTATGACACGGCCCAGCTGGGACAGGCTGCCCAGGGGAGCCTGTCTCCCTGGGAGGTCCTGCCCTACCAGGCCTGGACACCTGAAGATTTCTACCTGAGCGGCGCCAATGTATGCGGGGATGTCGGCGGTATCACCTATGATCCTCGAAACCGGCGCCTGTTCATGATTGAGCGGGGCCTGGGCGGATACCAGGGTGATAATGCCGCAGTGGTTCATGTATGGCAGATCCGCATACCCCTTCCTGCGCCCCCTTCGGCCAACATGCTGCTCCTGAACCCCGATCCGGAGTAATCCCATTGCAGACCCAGCACAAACATATAATTAATGACGCCGGAAGCATGACCTGCTTTGATGACGCATCCATAGACCTGGTCGTCACCTCCCCGCCCTACCCCATGATTGAGATGTGGGACAAGAGTTTTGGCCGGCAGGATCATCGGATCGCCGAATACCTGGAAGAAAACAACGGCCCGGCAGCCTTTGAAGCCATGCATCAGGTATTGGACCCGGTATGGAAGGAACTTTACAGGGTGCTCAGGCCCGGCGGGTTTGCCTGCATCAATATCGGGGATGCCACGCGAACCGTTGACGGCCATTTCAGGCTGTACACCAACCATGCCCGGATCCTTTACGCTGCACAACAGGCCGGTTTCTCCAGCCTGCCGTGTATCCTTTGGCAAAAGCCCACCAATGCACCGAACAAGTTTATGGGATCGGGGATGCTGCCGGCCGGTGCCTACGTCACCCTGGAACATGAATACATTCTCATTCTGAGAAAGGGGAATAAAAGGGCATTTAAAACACCTGAGCAGCGGCAGGTCCGCCAGGAAAGCGCCCTTTTCTGGGAAGAACGCAACCAGTGGTTCTCCGACATCTGGCGCGATGTGTCCGGCATTACACAGAATCTGAAAAACAACCCGGCCAGGAATCGCAGCGGTGCCTTTCCATTTGAACTGGCCTACCGGCTCATCAACATGTATTCGGTCCGGGGGGACCGGGTGCTTGACCCCTTTTCAGGCACCGGTACAACCATGGCCGCTGCCATGTTATCCTGCCGAAACAGCATGGGGTTTGAAATCGACCCGGGCATGACAGATATGATCCTTGACCGCCGGCACGGTATTGTGGATATCGGCAGGATGATCCACCAAAACCGGCTGCAATCGCACCTGGCCTTTATACAGGAACGTATCAGGACCAAAGGGCTTCCCAAATACCGGAACATCCATTATGGATTCCCGGTGATCACCAACCAGGAAAAACATCTGCTGCTTCATGATCCGGTTAAGGTGGTTCACCAGGGTGGCATGGAGTTGACTGTTGAGTATTCCACAAAGCCGGACCCTGAATTTGTATCGGATTGGCCTGGAGATGCCACCGACAACGCGTCAATTCCAGGCCGGCAATCCCCTTTTAAAAAAATACGATCAAGCGGTAAAAACGCCCAGGGAGAACTGTTTTAATCTGCAACCGCCCCATCGTACCATGACTCATGCCAGCAAAAACAGGGCATCCCCTATGGGAATCCGGTCCGGCAGCAGCGGCTCGGTGTCTATCTGATCCAGGAACCGGGCATTGACGGCAAAAAGGACCTGGTTGAGCTGATCCAGGCTGATCAGGATCTCCTGATCAAAGTGCTGGACACCTTTGAAATTCAGGGGACAGAAATCCACCTGCAGTGCCCCATCCGACTCAAACGTCACCGGATACCCGTGCGTCCGGCAGATCAAGGGCCGGGCATGGTAAAGCACGCATACATGATCAACCAGCAGCGGACACACCTCGGGCGCCTCTTTGATCCGTGCATTTATCCGTTCCCGGCGATCCTGGTCCAGGTTTAAAAACGCCCGGGCCATGGCAAATGCCTCCACCGGGAATATGCTTAAATATCGGCAGCATGCATCGCACCCTTTTTTACACGCCATGCGGCCTGAAAAAGCTGCATCAACCCTGCGGGTATGGCTGTCCACCCGTTGAACCAGCCGGATATAGTTTTCAAGGATGTCGTTGCTCACACAGATGTCCCTCTGCTTTACCGTGGTATGTTTTTTGAATATCACCTTGTGAATTCATGTGTATTGGATTATAGCATCAAAAAAGAGGCAAGGCGACACTTAACCCGGTTACATCCTGAAACCTGAGAGGCTTTCCATGAAAAAGATCTTTTGTCTGATTGTATTTCTCCATGTCATGTTTTTATGCCCATCCCTCTGGGCAGACCCGGTCATTGTGGATCACACCTGTACCGACATCACCGCAATCCCGCAATCCGCCATAGAGGCGGCCAAATCCAACCTCCACATCGCCTACGGGCATACCTCCCACGGCAGCCAGCTGATTTCCGGCATGGGAAGCGGTCTGGACACCTTTATGCAGAACAATTACGGCACACCGGCCGGGCTCTATACCTGGAATGAGGGCGGCACAGGCGGAGCCCTGGATATCGACGACGGTTTTATGCCGGGAGACCTGGGCAATCCGGACCGCACCACATGGGCTGCCCGTACGAGAACCTATCTCAATGACCCCACCAATGCCGATGTGAATGTCGTGATCTGGTCCTGGTGCGGCCAGGCAGATACCTCCATTGCCAATATCGATATCTACCTGAACCTGATGGAGGGACTGATCGTTGATTATCCTGACGTAAAATTTGTATTCATGACCGGCCACCTCACCGGGTCGGGAGCCACCGGGCAGCTGAACCTGGCCAACGCGCATATCCGGAATCACTGCATTACCAACAGCAGAATATTGTATGATTTTGCCGATATTGAAAGTTTTGACCCGGCCTGGCTGGACCCGTCATGGCCTGGCAACGGGACCGATTACATGGCATTACTGGCCAATGATCAGTGCTACTATGACAGTGACGGCAACGGATCCCGTGAGTCCAACTGGGCCCTGGCATGGCAGGCCGCCCATACCCAGGATGTTCATTGGTGGGCGTCGGGCGCGGCACACAGCCAGCATCTCAATGGAAATCTTAAAGGGTATGCGGCCTGGTGGCTCTGGGCAAGACTAGCCGGATGGAACCAGTGCACCAACGCCCCAACCGACCTGGCCGCCGGTGCAGGAACCGTTACCGGCACCGTTGATCTGACATGGACCGACAATGCAACGGACGAAGATGGATACATTGTCCAGGCCAGGTTCAACAGCGGCTCCTGGGACAATAGTTATGCCTCGTTGCCTGCCAACAGCACCGGCTTTACCGATGACAACAACGGAACGCCGCCCCTGGCCTACGGCACCTACACTTACCGGGTCGTGGCCCACAAAAATGCCGGCGGCGGCGATCCGGCCTGTGACTCATTCCCTTCAAATACCGCATCCATCGAGATCAACAACCCTGACATCCCAACGCCACCAAGTCAGCTGAACGCCACCGTTGACACCCATGACGGTACGGTAGACCTGACCTGGCAGGACAATTCAGGCAATGAAACCCATTTCATCATCCAGCGCCAGGTGGACGGCGGCGCCTGGAACAACAGCTATGATACGGTCAGTGCTGATACCACAACCTATACGGATGACAATGGCTCAAGCCCGCCCCTGCCGTCAGGCACCTATACCTACCGGGTGGTGGCTGCCAACAATGCCCTTGTTTCTGCGCCCAGCAACACAGACTCTGCCGTGCTGTCCACCACACCGCCCCAGGCCCCAGACAACCTGGCCTCCTCTGCAAACGGCACCACCGTCACCCTGACATGGCAGGACAACAGCAGCAATGAGGAATCCTTCATTGTTCAGCGAAAAAGAAACAATCAAAACTTTGGACAGATCGTATCCCTGGCCCCGGGCACCCAGACCTATATTGATGAGGGACTGACGCCCAACAATACCTATACCTACAGGGTTATGGCGCGGAATGCTTACGGGGATTCTGCCTGGTCCAATGAAACCTCTGAATATGTGGTCTGTGAACAGTTCACCATCACCCTGCGCCAGGAAACCGAGATTGATGATGCGTTCCTGGACTCCGGTAGCCCGGATACCAACTATGGGGACACCCGCTACCGCTCCCTGGAACGCTATGTCGTTAAGTTTGATCTCCCGCCCGAACTGTCAGGCATGCACATCCTTGAAGCAACCGTGTCTTTCTATGGCTACGGCAGCAGCTGGCCCCAAGGCCAATACCTGAACCTTTATCCTTTGAATAGTGCCTGGGAAGAGAACCAGGTCACCTGGAACAGTTGGCCTGTGGGCAGTGAAGGCGGGGATTTTAGCACCGGCAATCTGCTGGCCAGCATCGAGATGTCTTCCGGCAGCGACCATGATTTTTATCCACCGGCCGACATTACCGGAATTGTCCGTCAATGGGTCCGGGATACCGTGCCCAATCACGGAATCATTCTGGTGAACGACAGCGGTGTGTCCACCAGCCTGAAGGCAACGGAATACAACCCGAACAGCTGTACCTACTTCACCATCACCTATACCCAGATGCCGCCGACTGTCAATCTCGCCCCGGCGGTGTTCCTGCTGGGTCAGTAAATGGAAAAACGGCGGCAAGCCGCATGCCCGTGCTGCTTGCCGTCTGGATTACTGTGAAGGGATCAACCCCTGGAGCAGTGAATTGGCATCCTTTTTCACCGATTCAATGGCCTGCTTCTGGGTGTCCTTATCCCCGAGGACCTGCTTGAGCTGCTGGGCATCCGGCAGTTCCTGCGTCATCATGGCCTTCATATCCGGTTTGAATTTCGGTTCTGCAAAGGTACCGGTAACCAGAACCGGCACCATCAAACCTGTCCGGTCTTTGGTATCTCCCTGACCCTTCAGAGTGCCCACCACCCTGGGTGTGATCCTGAAATCCAATGTATTCTGTGTCAGGTGGGCCGTTCCCTTTGCCGCCACCCGCAGCAGGGGGGAAACCAGCGCGGTGTCCTTGGTGCTGACAATGGCATCTTTGATATTGAAGGGGACCCTGAACTCGGCAAAATCGGTCCGGGGTCTTTTATCACCCGCCTGCTGCCCCGTGAGTTTGGACTTGACATTGCTCATCAGGTTGGTCAGGTCTACACCCACGACAGCACCGTCATTAAACACCAAATGGCCGCCCCCTTTCAGGGTTTTCTTGATCATCGCAGGTGTGTCGCCGGTGAACCCCAGCTTCAGGTCCGATGCCATGGTCCCCTCGATGATATCCTTTTTGGCCAGTGCCTGTACAAAGGGTGCAGCCTGGACGCCATCCAGCTTCAGGGTGACATGGGCTTTGGGATCTTTTTTCCGCACATCCAGGATAGCTGTCTTGCTAAGCGTACCCTCAGCCACCTTCAGGGAGAAGGGATCCATATGGATCATCCCGTTTTTTGCAGTGATTTTCAGCAGGATATCCTTGGCAGCAAGCCCTTTGGCAGTGACCTGACCGGCATTGATCTGCCCGTTAAGAACCAGTTTGCGTAGCGGTTCATAATCGGGTTTCGAGGGGGGGCCGGGTTTCTTTTCAGAAGGTTTTACACCGGGTTTCTTCTCTGAAGGCGGCGGCATATAGCGGTCCAGATCCATCTGGTCAAGGGACAGCTTAAAGGCGATATCCGGTTTGCTAAACGCCTTGGCTGTCATGTCGAAATCCATGTTGGAATCATCCAGGACCAGTTTCCCGCCGTTCACGGACACGGCAGACGGACTGCCTTTGATCTGCGCTGCCAAAGAGACCTTGTCCAGCGCATTGGGATCGGTGGTCTTTACCGGAAATGGCTGTCCCAATGCCGCCATCATCTTTCTGGGTGAAAAAGCATCCAGTGTCAGGGCCAGGTCAAATTCCGGGTTGACCGCGGGATCATTAACACTGCCGTTGACCGCCAAGCTGATGATATCCAGCGCCTTTAACGAAATATCAACATTCAACTGCCCCTTGCCAGGCTCTTTTCCAATGGGGCCGATCTTTCCGTCCAGGCTGACCGGCTTTTCATCGACCAGGGCCTTGAACAATATCTTTACCGGGCTGTCGAGGTTCACATCAGACAAGGCCAGCTCAAGATCCTTGATCTCATGGGTCACGTTCTGGGAGCGATCCACATAGGTCACCTTCCCTTTGGTGATCGCAAAGTTCCCGACCACCAGGGATTCGATGGGAAGCCCCTGGGACTTCCCGCCGGGTTCTTTTGCCGGAGCGGCTTTCTGATCAGCGGGTTGGGTGGATTTTTTCTGACCGGCCATATCCTCCCAATTGGCTTTCCCGGTTTTAGGCTTCTCAAGATAGATGACAGGCTCCTCGAGTAAAAAGGTTTTGACTTCGACCTGTTTGGACAGCAGGGGCATCACCTTTACCCGCACTTCAAACCTCTTGACAAAGACCATATCCTTTTGTGAAAAGCCTTTTGGGTTTCCAAGATGCAGATCTGAAAGCGTCACACCCACCCATGGAAACAGCGACAGGTCAATATCGCCGCCCAGTGAGAATTCCCTGCCGGTCTGCTCTGAGACCGCCTGTTCAATCCGGGGTTTGTATTTCTGCACATCGACAAATTGAGGAATGAGCATCACGGCTGCGATGACGATAACCACCAGCGCGGCCATTAGTATAGCCAGCCACTTCAGGACTTTGTTCATGGGTCACCTCCCAAGGATTTTTTTTAGATGAGACGACTGTAATGATGTTCAGATTAACATAATCACAAAGTCTGGTAAATCCAGTCCAAAGATTATTCTTGTCAAATTCTCACAGAAGTGGTATGACCTCTTACCAGATAATGGAAAAATGACAAGGAGTTGACCCATGATTGCTGACCGCCCCTTCAAACCGGCTGAGTTTACAGAGAAAAAACTGATTGAATCGATTCTGGACGGCAGCTATCCCATTGGAACGAACCTGCCGTCGGAAAGAACCCTGGCCCAGACCCTGGGGGTAACCCGCCCGACACTCAGAGAGGTGCTTCAGCGGCTATCCAAGGAGGGGTGGGTCCTGATCCGACACGGCAAGCCCACGCGGGTCAATGATTATCTGTCCCAGGGGGGATTGGGAATCCTGCGCGCTATGGCACGCTACGGACACCACCTGTCCGATGAGATGATCTCCAACCTCATGGGGGTGAGAATCGCCCTTATGCCTGAAATCGCAGTTCTGGCGGCAGAAAATGACCCCCTGTCCATGCGGGTGCACCTGATGCAGGCCACCCGGCTCCAGGAAGACCCCGGCGACTTTGCACGTTTCGACTGGGAGCTTCAGCTGATCATGGGGAACGCCACGGGCAATCCGGTTTTCAATATGATTCTCAACGATTTTACCCCGCTTTATGAAAAGCTGGGGCAGTATTTTTATCAGACACCTGAAGCGCGTCAATTCTCATTGGCCTATTACCGTGACCTGGACCATCTGCTGGCCGAAGATATACCGGGTATCCGGCAGCGCGTGCGGGCAGCCATGGAAGACGCCGTATCGATCTGGCATGATACGATCAGGAAGATGGAAAAACCGTGATGTCAAACAACTCGAACCCATACTGGGATATCATCATTATCGGCGGCGGCATCACCGGCGCCGGGATTTTTTCCAGGGCCGCCCGCATGGGATATCGCACCCTGCTTGTTGAAGCCCGGGATTATGCCTCGGGCACCTCTGGTAAATCATCCAAAATGGTTCATGGCGGCCTGCGCTACCTGAGCCAGGGCAGGTTTTTACTGACCCGGGCGGCGGTCAGGGAACGGCAGCGCCTGTTGAACCGATATCCCGGGCTTGTCACGCCTTTGGATTTCTTTATGCCGGTGTACCGGAACCGGGGGCCCTCGCTGTCCACCATGAAACTGGGATTATCCATCTACAGTATGATGGCCGGAAAAAAGGGCTATGATCAGTTCACCACTGCAGACTGCAGCGCCATGGCACCGGGTATCCGAAAGCCAGGGCTCCAATCCGGTCTGGGATTCCAGGATGCCCAGGTGGATGACGCAAGGCTGGTGCTGCGCCTCATCCAGAAGGGACGGCACCTTGGTGCCTGTTCAATGAACTATTCAAAGGTCACGGGTGTGGAAAAGGGAAGGAAGCAGTTCAGCGTGTTCACACTGGACGCCTGCACCGGCCGGTGCAGTGAGAACCATGCCCGGGTCGTGATCAATGCAACAGGTACCCATGTCAACGAGTTGATGCCCGTGGGTGGAAAAAAGAACCGGATCCGGCCGCTGAGGGGAAGTCATCTTGTTTTTCCCTCGGGCCTGCTGCCCCTGGACCGGGTGATCAGTTTTATCCATCCAAGGGATCATCGACCGGTATTCATCTTTCCATGGCAGGGCGCATCCGTCCTGGGGACCACGGATGTTGATCACATTTCCGATCTGGATACCGAACCCCGGGCCAGCCTGGATGAGGCGACTTATCTGATGGAAGGGCTTCACCATATCCTGCCGGAATCAGGCATCCGCCTGAAAGACTGTATAGCTTCATTTTCCGGAATCCGGCCGGTCCTGGGCCGGGGAAACCGCCAGGCCTCATGTGAATCAAGGGATCATGCCATCTGGAATCATGGCGGTATGATCACGGTCACCGGTGGCAAACTGACCACCTTCGATCTGCTGGCCAGAGATACATTAAGCCTTGCCAAACCCTACCTGGCTGCAGCACCTCCGGGTCAGGAACCATGTCCGCCAAGCCCCAAACCCGAACCATCCGGCCTGGATCCCCAGGTACTTCATCGGGCCTGGGGGCGATACGGCACCCGGACCCAGGCGCTCATCTCCCAAATACGGATCACGGGTCCACAAACCATTCCCGGCACCCACACCCTGTGGGCAGAACTTGCCTATGCCGCACGTCATGAACAGGTCAGGACCCTGTCGGATCTGCTGCTCAGACGTGTCCGGATCGGCCTTTTGCTTCCCAACGGCGGTGCAGGACTTCTGGATAAAATCGAATCGGTCTGCCAAAACAGCCTGCCCTGGGATCAACAGCGCTGGGCATTTGAAAAAAAGCAGTACCTGGATGTGTGGCAGTCATCTTTTGCACCCCCACCTGAAAGTTTCACCCCTGTCATACGGAAGACCTGCCATGACGGATAAACTCCTGTTGAGCATTGACTGCGGCACCCAAAGCCTCAGGGCCATGATCTTCAATACTGACGGGGATCTTCTGGCCATTGCCCGCAAAGATTATACCCCCTATCAAAGCCCCCAACCCGGCTGGGCTGAACAGGACCCGGAAGTATACTGGGAGAGCCTGGTCCAGACCTGCCGGATTTTGAAAGAGCAGCACCCCCTGCTGTTTGAAAAAATATACGGTATCGGGGTGACCACCCAACGGGCATCCATGATCAATGTGGACAAACAGGGCAAACCATTGCGAAATGCCATATTATGGCTGGATCAGCGCCGGTTTAAACCGGGCACACTGTTACCGCCCTGGTTCAAGGGTGCCTTGACACTTACTCCCCTTGCCAAAAAAGTGATGGACATCCATGCCCAGGGTAAATGCAACTGGCTGAGGTTAAATGAACCGGAACTCTGGAAAACCACCCATAAATACCTGCAGGTTTCAGGCTTCCTAAACCACAGACTCACCCAGGTGTTTGCCGACTCCACAGCCTCACAGATCGGGCACCTGCCCTTTGATTACAAAAAACAAGCCTGGGCAGGACCAATGAAACTGCCCCGGATTCTGTTTCCGGTTGAGCCGGACAAGCTGCCCCGCTTGATCAATCCCGGAGGCGTTATCGGTACAGTAACGGCAAAAGCCGCCGAACAAACCGGACTTTGCGAGGGGCTTGAGGTCATTGCCTGCGGTTCTGACAAAGGGTGTGAAACCCTGGGCGCCGGCGTGATGGACGACACCATGATCAGCCTCAGTTTCGGGACCACGGCCACAGTTCAAACCACCTGTGACCGATATTTCGAACCGATCCCCCATATGCCGCCCTACCCGGCCCCTGTTCCCGGGTGTTACAACCCTGAAGTGGAGATATTCCGGGGATTCTGGATGATCACCTGGTTTAAGAATGAGTTCGCACACCTTGAGGCCCAGGAAGCCCGCCAGCGGGGTATCAGCACCGAAGAGGTGCTGAACCGCTGCCTGGAACGGACATCTCCCGGTGCCATGGGGCTGATGGTTCAACCCTACTGGAGTCCGGGCCTTGACCTGCCACATGCCAAAGGCGCCATCATCGGGTTCGGGGATATTCACACCCGGGATCATGTCTACCGTGCTGTGATTGAGGGACTGGGATTCGCCCTGTATGAGGGCATGGAAAAAATTAAGAAAAAAGGCCGGCTGAGTATCAAGCGGGCCGCCGTTTCCGGCGGTGCATCCCAAAGCCGTGAGATCTGCCAGATTGCCGCTGATATATTCGATATCCCCATGGTGAAAGGCAAAACCCACGAAACCTCCGGCCTCGGCGCCGCCATGCTGACGGCGGCAGGCGTCGGTCTATTCTCCGGTATTCCCCGGGCGGTTGAACAGATGTCCAGCCAGCAGACCGTATTTGAGCCCGATCCTGACCATTCGCGTATCTACCGATCTCTTTATGACAAGGTATATTCCAACATGTACCGGGCACTGGGCCCGCTGTACACCCATATTCAAACCATTACAGGATATCCGTCCACATGACCGCTTCAAACCCAACACCCACAGCGCCGGCCTGGATCGAAAGCCCTCCGCCCAAAGGATCATTCAGATCCATTTTTAAATGGGGTGATCCCCGGATATTCAAACATCCGAGCCAGGGATTTTTCGAAATTATCAAGGAGCGTCTCCATCTGCATACCAACCATTTCAACACGCCGGAGCAGACCGGTTATGCCATGGTGCCTGACAATATCAAGCCCGGGTTATCCCGGGAATTGATCCATCAGTTCTCTTCGATTTCCGGAGCGGAAAATATCGCCGTGGATACCTACTCCCGACTTAATTATTCATCCGGCAAATCCATGGAGGATATTTTCCATCTCAGGGAGGGACATGTCAATGAGATCTGTGATCTTGTGATCCACCCCAGGGACAAAAACGAAGTGGCCCAGATACTGCATCTGTGTCATGAAAAAAAAATACCCATCCATGTGCACGGCGGGGGGTCCTCCGTCACCTCGGGGCTGCAGTGTCCCAATGGCGGAATTACCCTGGTGATGGGTACCCACATGAACCGGATGATCTCGTTTAATGAAACCGATCAGACCATCACGGTAGAACCGGGCATGGCAGGGCCGGTGTATGAAGGCCTGCTGAACAACGCACCTGAAAAACTGGGTGCCCAAAAACGATATACCGGCGGCCATTTCCCCCAAAGTTTTGAGTATTCCTCTGTGGGCGGCTGGGTGGTTACCCTGGGTTCCGGACAGGCATCGTCCTATTACGGGGATGCCGCCGATCTTGTGATCAGCCAGGAGTATGTGACGCCCAAGGGTACATTTAAAACCCATGCCTATCCGTCCACAGCCACCGGTCCCAGGGTCGATGACATCATGATCGGTTCGGAAGGCTGTTTCGGTATCCTTGTGGGGGTGACCTTCAAGGTATTTGAATACTCCCCAAACACCACCAGGACCTTTGCCTTCATGCTACCTGACTTTGAATCAGCCGCCCGTGCCGCCCGGCAGATCAGCCAGGGCCGCTTTGGCATGCCGTCCATCCTCAGGATCTCCGATCCCGAGGAAACCGAAGTGGCGCTCAAAATGTACCGCCTTGACCGCGGACTGCTTGCCAGGATATTGAACTTCAAGGGGATGCAGGCCGGAAACATGTGCCTGTGCATGGGGCAGACCGAAGGGGCCAGCGCATTCTCCAAACAGGTGTGCGCCCAGGTCAAACGAATCTGCAAGCACAACGGCGGGATGAACCTGACCGGGATTCCCATGAAAAAATGGTTCCATTCAAGGTTCATGGATCCTTACATGAGGGATGCGCTCAATGATTACGGTATCCTCATCGACACCCTGGAAACCGCTGTGACCTGGGACCGCTTTTTAGATGTGTATCACAACACCCGGGATTTCATCAAACAGCATGAACACGTCATCTGCATGACCCATGCCTCACACTTCTACGCCCAGGGCACCAACCTGTACTTTATCATCATCATGCCCATGACCAACATCCACGAGTTCAAGCGGTTTCAAACCGGTATCATCCAGCGCATTGAGCAAAACGGCGGTTCCCTGAGTCACCACCATGGCGTCGGCCGCCTGTTCGCACCGTTCATGGAACAGCACATCGGGCAGGTGCAGATGGCGGTCCTTCAGGCCCTGAAAACCCATTTTGACCCCAACGGTATCCTGAATCCGGGCGCATTGGGACTGTAGTGTGGATAGGGTCACGTATGATCCACAGCCCCCCTCTCATCAATCCCATAAAGAAGGTTTAAACGCGACACAGCTTCCGGGTCCACCCGGATCCCTAAGCCGGGGTTAACCGTGAACGCGTGAAGGCTTGCCCGTCCCTGGGTGCTGAACTCCAGGGGCGGATCAACAATATCGTATTCCAGAAGATATTTTCCCACCGCCCCCTCATGGTACACCAGGTCACCTGCCAGGGCAGACAGGATTCGCCCTGCTGCGGTCAGCAACGAGGTCTCCCCGACCTGGGCACCCAGTTGACACCGAACATTCTTTTCCCTGGCCATGCGAACAATTTCCATACAATTGAACAATCCGCCGTTTTTTGAAATTTTGAGATTGATGCCGTCAGCAGCCCCATGGTGAATAAACCATTGGGCCTCCGCAAGCGAACAGACGCTCTCATCCACCCAGATATCTGCAAAGTCCCCTGTCTCGCTAGACAATTTCAGGTACCCCTCCCGGTCAAACCGACCCAGGGGCTGCTCAAAGGTATTGACCCCGGCATCGACAAAGTCAGGGATGTTCCGGAGCGCCGCGTCAACACACCAGGCACCGTTGACATCCACGCGGATACCGGCAGCCGGGCCCAGGCGTGAACGGATTTTTAACACCATCCTGAGTTCGGCCTCGTGATCCCGCCCAACCTTCAATTTGATCTGATCCATCTTCATGGCGGAAACAAAATCCAGGATCAGGTCGTTCTGGTGTTCATTGCTGCCCGCAATGACACCGCTGTATTTTATTTCAGGATTATCCGGAAGGGTGTTGGAAAAAAGCGCGGCCAGGGGCGCTCCCGTCTCCCGC
Organism: Desulfobacteraceae bacterium; assembly: GCA_004796375.1. GTDB lineage: Bacteria > Desulfobacterota > Desulfobacteria > Desulfobacterales > Desulfobacteraceae > MADRE2. The sequence goes on along the minus strand of QZLA01000165.1, from coordinate 6,873 downwards.
CCCCATGCGTCAAGAAGGGCGAGCTCAATGGCGCACCGGGCACAGGCGGTAGGCAGCCCCATCTTCTCCCACTGAACAGACAGCGCCTCCATGAATGTCAGGATGTCTTTAAACCGCGTAAAGGTGGATCCCACAAAATGCCTGGCCCCATACTTAACGGCCAGGGTCACTTGGGAAAGGGTCTCACCGGACACATACTCCCGGGGCAGGCACTCACCGTATCCAATGATGCCATTTTCTGTGACCACCTCCACCAAAAGTCCTTGTGAACTGATTCTTGCGTTGGAGGCCTGGCGAAACTCAAACCTTAAGGGGATATCACAGGTCCGGATTTTAAACGCTTTAACTCTCATGGAATTTTCCAAAGGTCTGGCGAAGCACCAGCCAGATGAAATAAAGCACATTTTTTATACTGCCTGGAAATACGCACAGCAGGCCCTCTCCATGGACATGACCCGGATTCTGCATGACATAAAACCGGATATACTCATTGCAAAGATCCTGATCGCGGATCTCTCCCTCAGTTGCTTTCAGGCGACGTGCGTTTTTCTTCACCACTCCGGTGGCGGCATCGTACAGCCCCGGATAGTAGCGATGCCCGATCCGATCCCTCAGATCAATGACCCAGTCCGGCATCGTCCATCTGGGAGAAGGGTAATGTTCCCGAACATGATTGCCCAGGATCATATACGGTTTGTAACTCAGGGCATCCATCCAGAACCAGACCGGTCTTAAAGGGTTTTTTGCCTTGCACTCCAGGACCACCCGGGCATAGGACATGGATAAGAGCTTTCGCCCGCGGTACTTTGGCAGGATATAGCTTTGCGCGATATAGATCGCGTTGACTATCCTGCCGGTCAGCAGCCGATAAACCATGATTCTGAACCCGCTGCCGCCGACGATGCGCCGGGTATGACTGTCCCTGAAAAACACCACCCGGTCAAAGCCCATGAAGCGTTCCATAAACGCCTCCTCACCGACATGATGGCGGGGGCCGTATATCCTCCACCATTGAGCGATGTCATCCTTCTCGGCACTGGCCGGTGAAACCAGTTCTATGGTACATCCCGTAAAAAAGGTGGTCATTTGATCTGCAATCATTCTGATCCCTCACAGGTCGGTTGGATATTTCCGGAAATAGTGTGAATTTTTCCAGCTTTTCTTTAACGCCTGGTTCAGTTTATAGGTGACCGCAAAGCTGGTCAGATTCTTAAGATGAAGCAGTGAACGCACCAAACGGAGTGGATACCCGGGAAAACGGTATAACTGCTTTTTTAAATAATTATCTGCCGTATAAACGGTATCCGGAGTGACCCCTTTGGGCTGGTGCACCATATATGAAAAGCGGTATTTATCCCAGTCTGAAGGGAACGTGTGGTGAATCAGACGATTTTCACTGACAAGGGTGTCCATGAGGCGGGTGCCGGGAAGCGGTGTCAGGATACTGATCTGGAAGATATCCACACCGGAGCGGACCATGAACCGCCCCAGATCTTTATAATACTGTTTTGATTCATAGTCATTTCCAAGTATAAACGCCCCCATCACGCCGATGCCGTGTTTGTGAAACCGCTGGATCACCGTTTTATAATTGTCCACCCCGGTTTTAAGATTCACCCCTTTTTTCATGGCAGTGAGGGACCGGGTGTCGATGGTTTCAAAACCGATAAACGCAAACACGCAACCCGCCCGGGCAGCCAGCGAAATCACCTCTTCATCGGCAGCGGCATTCATGGAGGTCTGCATCCACCAGGTTTTGTTCAGCTGTCTGTCAATCATCCCCTGGAACAGCTGCTTGGATTCCGACACGCTGGAACGGCCGTATCCGATCAGGTTATCATCCACAAAAGCGATATACTTGCCTTGTATCTGCTCCAGTTCCTCAAGGACATTCCGGGCCGGCCGCTTGCGGTATGCGCTGCCCAAATGCCGGGTGACCGAACAGAAACTGCAGTCAAACGGACACCCCCTTGACGTCTGGACAGACTGCCACAGATAAGAAGGGTCAAACAGATCCCGCCGGGGCGTAATGTTAAACCGGGTCATATCCACCATTGGGCCGTCATACCTGCGGGCCAGGCAGTTGTTCTCAACATCGGCAATCACCTGCGGCCAGACATTTTCCACCTCACCGACAACGATGCTGTCCCCATGCGCCAGGGCCTCTTCAGGTGCCATGGAAACATGAATGCCTCCCAGCACCACGGTGACACCATTGTCACGGCAAACCCGTGCAATGTCATAGGCCCGGTTGATATTGCTTGAAAAGGCAGTAATGGCCACGAGGTCCGCCGGCTTAAACCTGAACGGCTCGATATTTTCATCAATCAGTTCAATATCCCATCCGGGCGGGGTTACCGCGGCCACGTACCCCAGTCCCATGGGCTGAAAACGGGTGAAACGGCTGAGCATGTATCCGCTTTTCCGTCCCACGGGATTGACGAGCAGTAATTTTCTCATGACATGTTCATTATCCTATTTATGCCTTAATGAAAAGGAATCGGATCACAAATTACACTCAAATATGAAAACCTCGGCCCCAAGGGGTATCCTGCCGGCCCTAAACCCAGGGAGTTTTGGCTTGTCACCACAATCAAAGTGTGGCAGGATACCTGTATATCATGCGCCAAACATGCGAATATCAACCTGATTGCAGTGCGGGACGGAAAGATGGGGATCAACACTAGAGCCAGCAGGGCAAAAACCAGTCGAACAGCCATTACGATCATTTTCCTGGTTTCAGCCGCATTGGTCACCGCCACCCTGTTCTCATGCGCGGCCCGGTCCAAGGGTTTTACTGAAACCGGATGGTTCAGGACGGTTGAAGCGACAGAAACCCATGACCTTTATGCCCGGAACCGTGATGGCAGCAGGTATTTCAACCCCTGGCTCAGGATGCCGGAAAAACGATTCATGGATATCATCATGTGGCGATTTTTCGGCCCCGCACGATTCACGGAAAAAGAGCAGAACCATCTACCCGAAATCATCCCGGATACCGCTCAACGCATAGAGGCGTTCAAGGGGGATTTTATCCTGTGGATCGGCCACAACACCTTTCTGGTGAGGATCCAAAATACCTGGTGGCTGACCGACCCCATCCTCACCAAACGGGCCCTGCTCCCGGCAAGAAAAACCCCGCCCGCCCTCACCATTGAAGAGCTGAACCGGTTGGCCGCACCGCTCAATATCATCATTTCACACAACCACTATGATCACCTGGACCGGGAAACCATGGAAACCCTTCCCAGGAATGCCGCAGTTTATGCCCCCATGGGACTGAAACAGACCATTCTGGACATGAATAAAACCCGGGTGATCGAGATGGACTGGTGGGACAAAGCACATTCCGGGGGCGATTCAACCCTGATCTGCCTTCCTGCCCAACACTGGTCCATGCGGGTTTCCCAGAAAAGAAATCAAACCCTGTGGGCCTCTTTTCTTTTACAAACCCCGAACTATACATTATACTTCGGAGGAGATAGCGGATATTTTAAAGGCTTCAGGGAGTTCGGCAAAAAATTTCCCGCAATCGACTATGCCTTTCTGGCCACCACAGCCTACTACCCGCGCTGGTTCATGCACTACCAGCACATGAACATCCCTGAAGCCGTCAAGGGCTTTGAAGAACTGGGGGCAAGATATTTCATCCCCACCCAGTGGGGGACCTTTCACTTGGGTGATGAGCCGGTCGGGGTTCCTGCACTGGAACTGGAAGCATATATCCGGGAGAATAACCTGGATAGCAAGCGGTTTAAAATCCTGGATATCGGACAAATTTTACCCATAACGCCAAACACGAAGGAGGAAGCTTATGAGTACACCGCAACATTGCCCCGGATTTGAGCAGTTTAAAAACCTTCAGTCATTTAAATGCAAATGCCCGTCCTGCAACGCTGAGAAGGAGATCTTTTCAGACGAATTTGATAAAACCCATACATGTGACCAGTGTGGTGAGCAGATCGATTTCACCCAGTGCACGCTGGACGGGGAAGCCTGAACACTTCTACACCAACTGCACTCGGGCTACAGGGATTTCACCTCAGTTGAAAACCGGATATCCGGGTGCAGTTGATTTTTCACTGCACAGCCGCTCATGGATTTGATGACAGCGGTTCTGTATTTATCAGGAAAGCGGTCATTTACATATAAGGTGATCCGAACCTCATCCAGCAGTTTCTGCTTTTCCTTTCTGAACACCTCCTGGACGATTTTCATACCGGCCGTATCGATCTTTCTTGTATCACAAAACGACTTGGCATAAATTCCTGCGCAGGCTGCCAGGGAAGACAGAAACAGATCAAAGGGTTCGGGAGCGGTTTCATCGCCTTCGTTTTTTTTGGACTGGTCGGTCTGAATACTGAACTCACCAAACGTCACATCCACTTTTTTATTACCGGGAAATACGGCTTCATAAGATTTCATCAATTCCCTCCATTGTTCGCTTTTTTCAAATCATCGGGATCCAGGAAAAGCATACTCCCAAAAAAGAAAAATGCAACCCGGAAAACAAAGTGCACTTTATTTTTGAACTTTTATAAAAATTCGGTGTCATAGGTTACACAGGGGCACAACATATAAAAGAACCGGTGTTGATGTTCATTCTGAATGGGAAACGGTTCAAAGGAGGAGGATATGAAACAGAACCTATGGGCGATCATGATTCTGGGGATCCTGGTATCCGTGACTGCCGGCCCGGCCGTCAGCCGACACGCACTATATGCAAAAAGCACTGTGGCGGATACCTTTATCATGGAAACGGATGCCTATAAAAAGCACACCAAAGGACTCGTTGAGTTCGGGCACCAGCAGCATGTTGACGCCTACCAGATCAGCTGCGGCCAGTGTCACCATGATGATCAGGGCCGGCCACTGGATCTGAAACCGGGAGATGATGTCCAGAAATGCATTGAATGCCACAAGGAAACAAAGAAGGTAAAGGGAGAAAAATTAAGCAAGAAGGAAAGGATCAACAAGTATCACAAAGAGGCGCTGCATGCCAATTGCATCAATTGTCACAAGGCGTTCAACAAAAAAAACGGGGATCCCAAGGGAAAAAGCCCGGCACCGGTTTCATGCAGCACATGCCACCCCAAGAAATAACTCTCCCCCCTGCCCTCCGGGGCAGGGGGTAACCCTGAAACATCCGGGACAAATCAGAACCACTGCTTAAATGCCTTTTTAAAGGCCTTGCCCAGCATGTTCTCCACCCATTGATCCACATCCTGTTTTGCCTGCTCAAGTGCATTGTATCCGGCATGTTCCTGGGGCCGGTTTTCCCTGAGCTGGCCCAGATGGTGATCAAACAGACGGTTCACCGGCCGCCTGCTTTTTTCCAGCAGTTTTTCCTCACCGGCTTCGAGCTGATCCTCAAAAAACTCCCTGATCTTGTCCAGCAGCCCTTCGGCATCAATGCGTGCGGCATTGGCAGGGCTCAGCGCGGGTTCCTCTTCCGGAACAAATCCGGTCATTGCGGCCTGCTGAACAGAGGAACTCATCTGGTAGGCGCGTTCGTAGGAAAGCGTTGCCGCGTATTGGGAAATGGTATCATATCCCTCCATGGCCAGGGCTTTGGCAACGGCATCGTCCATATCTCCTTCGGCCATCTCGGAAATAATCCCATCTATACCCTTGATGATCTGGTCAATATCTGCAAGCTCCTCCTCGCTCAAGTCCCCCTGGACACTGAAGGTAAAGGACTGGCCTGATGTAAGGGTGATCTCCCGCTGGGAGACACTGACACTGGCCTGCCCATCCGGGGTAATGATATTCCCCTGGCTGTCATAGGAGCGGGCTTCAAGCTGGCCAAAGCTCTTTGAAGACAGTGTCACGATATCGCCTTCCCGGGTCTGGATGGTCAAACCGGCCTCAAGGCTCTCATAGGCGCTGACCATCTGTTTCTGGACCATTGCAGATGCCTGGTACTGCTGCATCTGATTTTGTGACATTGCCGGCGGGTGTGAAGATATCCTGTTCATGATATCACCTTCTTTCACTTATGGGTTTAAATGATCTTATCGGAATTTGTTTAATGAAACTTGACCCTTGTGCTGCATAATCTTTTATAAAAATGTTCGGATATGCTAAGAAGAGGACAGATCATGGACGGATTCAATTTTACAAAAAAAAAATTTCTAACACTTGACCCCCAAAACCGGCACCGGCATGTGATGGCCTGGCTGACAGGGACTTACCAGAAGCTTACCGCCAACCGGGTCACCCAGCCCGGCCTGGAACAGATATTCTCCCGGTACAGGCAGGTCCTGTCCTGGATGGAGATCCACGATCCCGGATTCCCCGGTCCAGGTGCCCCCCGTCAAGTCCTGGAATTTCTTTCCGATGCCATCCATTTCCACCGTACCCGGGCCGGGCAGTACCCCAAGGACCATGATCTTCTCGAACCTGAAACAGGTGGTACTGCCCCCCTTATCCACACCGGGGATCTTGAATCCCGGCAGGTTGCGCACCCTGTCCTGGAATACCATCTGGCCCTGGACGGGCTGCGCAGCGTGTTCAATATCGGTTCCATTTTCAGGACCTGTGATGCCGTAGGGTTTGCATCCGTCATTTTAGGAAACACCCCTGGAAAAGAGCATCCCAAAGTCCAGAAAACAGCCATGGGCGCCCACCAGTGGGTGCTCCAGGAAAAGACCGATGACCTGGCCGGTCTGCTGCTCGCCAAAAAGAGAGAAGGATTTCCCATCATCGGCATTGAAACCATGCCCCAGTCCCTGTCCATCCATGAGACCCCCTGGCCTGCCAAAGCGATCCTGGTGCTCGGTAATGAGGAGTACGGGATATCCAGCCATGTCAGTCAGATCTGTGATACCTTTGCCCATATCCCCATGTATGGCAGGAAAAATTCCTTAAACG
>QZLA01000191.1 GCA_004796375.1 Desulfobacteraceae bacterium | reverse complement strand
GGGCTCAGGTGTGTAGTCTCCCATAAATACGGCACCGGCATTCCGGATCTGGCCCACCCATTCAAAGGGGTTGGCCACCATGAGCTCCAGGTGCTCGGGCGCCAAACGGTTGGAAAGTGCAACCGCCGTTTCCATGTCCGGGGTCACCAGTATGGTTCCGAAGCGCTCAATGGATGCTGAGGCAATCTCTTTTCTGGAAAGGGCCGCAAGCTGTGATGCGACGGATTGGGAAACCTGGTTGGCCAGTTTCTCGGAAGTGGTTACCAGGATGGATGAGGCCACCTCATCATGCTCGGCCTGGGACAGGAGGTCGGCCGCAATATAATCCGGGCGGGCGTTCTCGTCTGCAATGATCAAAATTTCGCTGGGGCCTGCGATCATATCGATCCCAACGGTCCCGGATACCAGCTTTTTGGCCAGGGTGACCCAGATGTTGCCCGGGCCCACGATCACATCGACCTTGGGAACCTGTTGGGTACCATATGCCAGGGCGGCAATTGCCCAGGCACTTCCGGCCTTGAACACCGAATCGATGCCCACGCGCCGGGCAGCCGTCAGAATGTATGGATTGACCGTGCCGTCGGCCATGGGCGGGGTCATCAGGGAGATGGATTCCACACCCGCGACCTTGGCCGGGATACCACCCATGAGTACGGAAGATACCAGGGGGGTTTTACCGCCCGTGGCGCCGGGTACATAGACACCGGCTGCTTCAACCGGCTGCACCATCTGGCCGAGCATCACCCCCTTTCTGGGCGTGTCGATCCAGGAATTTTCCCGCTGCCGTTCATGAAAGGATCGAATCTGGTCTACGGCCCGTTCCAGGGCCTTTGAGAAGGCATCATCCACCTGGTTCAGTGCGGTTTCAAATTCCTGTTCACTGACCCGGAGTGTTTCCCGCGTGACCTGCTCCGAATCAAAGCGGTTGGTATATGCCACCAGGGCATCATCTCCTTTGAGTTCAACCTCTTTTAAATAGTCTTCCACGGCCGTGACCTGTTCCGGGGTATATCCCAGGCCCCGCTTGATGGTGTCATTGACCCGCTGTTCCGCCTCAGCTGACGGATAGGTATATATGTTCACGATTCAGGTGTCCTTATTAAGTCAAGAGAAAAGACTTTATATATCAGAGCTTTAAAAAAAAATCCATATGGTGTTTCATATTGTGATGGGATAAAAGAAATCATGGATGATCATGCGTTTAAAGAAATCCTTTGCTTTTTCGGTCTGTCCTTTAGAGGGTACCGAAAGGTTAGAAAAGGGGTGAAAAAGCGGCTGGTAAGGCACATGAACGCACTTGGGTGCAGCACCGTTCAAAGCTATCTTGATCACATCACGGCTCACCCGCTGGACCTTTACCAGTGCCGGCTATGCCTGACCGTGTCCATCAGTCGGTTTTTCAGGGACCTTCTGGTATGGGAGACCATCAGGTCCAGGGTGCTGCCGGTATTTGAGGCCTCCGGGCAATCAAAGATCCGCATCTGGTCCGCCGGGTGTGCCCGGGGTGAGGAGGCCTGGTCCATGCGCATGATCTGGGAGAAGGCCAAAACGGAAGGTCTAAACCTTCCCCCACTTCACCTGTTGGCCACGGATATTCATCCCCTGTATCTTGAAGCAGCTCAGAGTGGCAGCTATGGTCGAACCAGTGTTAAAGAGGTGAATTCGGCAGACAGGACCGCTTTTTTTGACATCCAGAAAGGGGGCCGTCGGTTTGTGGTCAAACCGCTTCTTAAACCCGGGGTCACATTTCAACGGTTGGATCTTTGCACAGAACTGCCGGATCATCGGTTTGACCTGATTTTTATGCGGAATAATATCCTGACCTACCTGGAAGACCCCCAGCGTTCAGAGGTGTTTGCCAGGGTATTGGCACAACTCAGGCCCAGCGGCTACTTTGTCAAGGGTGCCCATGAAACGATTCCGGAAACCAGCCACTCCCTGGAAAGGGTCTGTGGAGGGGTCAATGTGTTTCAAAATTTATAATTGCCGCGCTCCTGTTGGATTTTCAGGGGATTGCTCAGCTCTGTCTGACAGATCTCTGATCCTTATCCGGCCTGGCGCAGCGAATAGGCGACAGCTGCCCTCAGAACCCGTTCCTTGGTGCACTTGGGCATGTCCAGTTTCATGCGCTGGAGCAGGGGCAGGATGGCGGAATCCGGTTTTCTAAATACATGGGCGGCAATGCCGGAAACGGTCTTGAGGCGTTCGGTCTTGACCTTATCCTTGAGTTTTTTAAGGGCCCGGGCCAGGGTGATCTCCTCTTTGGTGTAATCCGTACCAAATGGAAAATCCTGGAATTCCCCTTGTTTGCGGAAGGGTTTGAGGGTCTGCCTGAGCCGTTCCGGCGTATTGTTGCGGAACGCTTCCGGTATCACATAGTCCTTGGATATCTTACCGGCTTTTTGGGCCTGTTCCAAAAGCTGGTCCTGGAATCTGGAATCCGCGATGTTCAGCAGGGATGCAATCACCTCCTGATCGCATTTTCCCCGAAGATCTGCGATGCCGTACTCAGTGACCACTATATCCCTCAGGTGTCTGGGAATGGTATTGTGGCCGTAATTAAAGACGATGTTTGAGCGCAGTTTACCCTGGCTTTGCTTGGTGCTGCGGACCATCATGATCAGCCGCCCGTCTTCCAGGGCATGGGCCATGGATACAAAGTTGTACTGCCCGCCGACACCGCTGACGATGTTCCCGCTTTCAAGGCCGTCTGATACCACGGCACCCAGCAGGGTAACCATCATGCCGGCATTCACGAACCGGGCGTTTTTTCGCTGAAGCGACTTGAGGTGTTCATCCCCGTAGAGCTGGTTGACATAATCCACACCGGTCATGGAAAACAGCCGTCTTTCCTCTTCCGGCATCTGGTTGAGTGCCTGGTAAAAATCCTTGGGACCGATAAAAAAGGAACCATGGCACACCACACCTTGCTTGAGCTCTTTGCCCAGGTGTGTCAGGATCATTTGCCGGGTTTCGGTCTGGCGCAGGTCTGCGCTGACAATCTCTTCACCGCAGATCAGGCTGCCGTCCATATATTCCAGGGGACCGTCGATGATACCATATTTACACAGCAGCCTGAAATCCGCTTTGGTTAGTCTTTCGCGGATAATCTTGTGTTCAATGAATGTATCGATCCACTCCGGGGTAATGGTCTCGGTGATGATCTTGTCATTGAGCAGTTTCTGGATACCTGCGTGATCATAGACTTTGCGTTTAAGGATCCGGTTCTCATAGAGCTTGATAAATACGTCCACCAGCATTTCAGTGGCACCGTACACCCCCTTGTCAAAGGGCCGGGTGCTCCCGATTTTACCGATCAGGTCCTTGTGGTTGGTGTCGATATCAAAGGCAGACAGGGCATCCTGGTAGATCTCATTGTTCCTGTGCCGCAGAATCAGGCTGGATGCAATGGCATCTCCCAGGGAGCCGATACCGATCTGCAGGGTGCTGTCATCCTGGATAAGGGTGCTGACATGGAGCCCGATCATGTGATCGGCCGGTGACACCGAAGCCTTGGGAACACAGAACAGGGGGAAATCATATTCAGGGCTGTCCAGAATTATGTCGTACTCATTGGATTCAACGACGGCATCCCCATACATATAGGGCAGGTGGGAGTTCAACTGGCCGATGATCATGCAGCGCCGGCCGTTTTTCTTTTCAAAGGCCAGTCTTTCAAAAGCTTCCAGGGTCAGATCCGGGTTGCAGCTCATGGAAATCAGGTCTTTCCGTCCTTCGGGATGGGGGGCGACCAGGTTGCCGATCACATTCATACCGTTATCGATCAGGTCCCGGACCGCATGGGTATAGTTTGAGCTGATGTAGTTCTGCTGGGCATGGGGGGTATTCAGGTATCCGCCTGCCTTGGTGAAAAACTCCTTGATTTTGACATTATCCGGGACCTTGTTCTCCCTGAGGTCCTTCATGTAGTCGAATTCGACAAATCCATCCCATATCCGTTTGACAATGGGGTTCATCAGGCGTTCTTCAAGGGTGGAGGACGGTGATGGCTTTTCCAGTGACAGGGCGGTCATGATGGTGAGATCAATGGCCGGGTTCTCCTTGGCCCGCCGATACAGGGCGTTGACCAGGTGGTTGGGTTTTCCCAGGGCCAGGGGCATGCCGAATACGATCTTGTATCCCACGGTTTTGATAATACTATCAACACATACATCCACATCACTGACAAATCTGGTTCGAGCTGTTGTCATCGCTTCCCTCCCAAAAAAAGCAATATTAACCTGAACTTAACCCATATCTAATCCATTTCTAAATACAGGGTTACAGGTACTCTATTTTTATGGGGAGGCAAATCGAGACAAGACTGAAAATTTTCACACGAAAAACTGATTCTTCTATCGGTAAAAGACCTATGCCTGGCCGATGGTAGACCTGACGGGCATTAGACTTGACGAACACTAGGCCTGGTCGACACTAGGTTTGGCCAACAAAGGTGACGGCACGGGTCATCAGTTCATTGGTGGTTTTCAGATTCAATTTTTTCTTGATGCTCTCGAGATAGGTTCCGATGGTTTTTACGCTCAGGTTGAGCCGCTGGGCAATCTCCTGGCGTTTGTATCCGTGGCCCATCAGTTCAAAAACCTCGAGTTCACGGTTGGAAAGGGTTTCCAGGGGATTGTCTGCCAGGGCGTTTGCACCGGCCGACATGATCTCCAGCAGACCGTCCATCATATCCGCGGATACATAGCGCTTCCCTGCAATCACCTGGCGGATGGCCGCCACCACGTTGCCGGTCATCTCCTGTTTGGTAATATAACCCAGTGCACCGGCTTTTAATACTCTTTGGACATAGAGGACATCGCTGTGCATGGAGATCACCAGTACAGGAAGCAACGGGTAATGGTCATGGATAAATTGGATCAGGTCGATGCCGGACCGGTCTTTAAGTGTCAGATCCACGATGACCAGATCCAGACCGGTGTCTGGATCCGAGCCGGGTGCGTCCAAAGCCCGGGAAATCAGGTCCATGGCCTGGGCCACACTTTCCGCTTCCATGGTGACCTTTAAATCGGTTTCTTCGTTGATGAGCTGTGCAAGCCCTTTCCTGAATACCGGGTGGTCATCCACTATACCGATCTTTTTTCGATGGTGCATCGAACCGTTACTCCAAAGGGTGATGTTGTGTCAATATTGAGGTCCGCCCCGATCAGGTCAGCCCTCTGCTGCATGATGGTAATACCGGATCCCTGGGAGCGGGCCGTGTCAGACGTCATGCCGGAGCCGTTGTCCTCAATTTCAAGGCAAAGCCGGGAACCGCTTTCTTCCAACCGGATATCTATCCGGGAGGCGTTACCGTGGCGCAGCGCATTATTGACCGATTCCCTGACAATATAATAAAGATGGAGCTTGATGCCTTCTTCCATCACAGGAATTGCTCCAGGGCTTGATATCCGGTATTCTACATTATATGCCTTTTTCACCTCTACCATATATCGGTCCATGGCATCAACCAGGCTTTGGCTTTCAAGATCGACCGGTAAAAGTCCCTTGACCATGGCCCGGGTTTTTTTGATGGCCTGGTTGATCAATGTCTGGATCTCTCCGGCCAGGGATGCATCCGGGTGATCCTGTTTTGTCAGGCGGTTTGACAGAAGGGTGCTCATGGCATCCACACCGGCCAGGTGAGAGCCTAAATCATCATGAAGGACCTGGCCCAACTGCCTTCGCTCCCGGTCACTGATCCGTGTGATTTCCCGTTCCAGCTCCTTTTGCCTGGAAATATCGGTGATCGAGGCGACGCTCTGGGTGGTGCCTTTGATCAGGGCAACGGTCAGGATGCATTCACGGATCTCATCGTTGGCTATTTTAATGCGGCACGGGTAGTTGCGCGGTGCATCACCCGGGGATTTTCGCCTCAAATAGTGATTGGCAATCACCTTGCCCCGGTCAGCTTCGGCAATGAGCTGCACGAATTTCATTTTGTTTTCCACCGCCTCCTTTGGAAGGCCCAGGATTCTGACCAGTTCAGAGTTGACCACCGAGATGGTCATGTCCTCCTCGATCAGGATGGTGGCATTCCCGGTGTGTTCAAAAATGGTCCGGTAAAGTGTGGTGGTGGCGTCAATTCGTGTGTGTTCAGGAGTCATGTCTCAACAGGGTATTGATGGCAGATAAGTATTCTTTATTCTGGCAGGGTTTTGACCGGTGATCCACAAAGGGGTCTCCCTGCTTCAGGGTATTCAGTGATTCCAGAAATTCGATATTTCCGGAGATGAACAGGATCGGAATACGCTTGTCTTCACTGCGTATGAATTTGTAGATATCCATGCCGTTGATTTTTCCGGGTAGGATATAATCCAGGCTGACCAGGTCATAGGCGTTCGCTTTAAACAGGGTCATGGCAGTCTGGCCGTTTGGGGCGATATCCACCTGGTGGCAGAGGGGATCTCCGGTCAGGAGGCGATACTGAACATTGGAAATGGAGGTTTCGTCCTCAACCAGCAGAATGCGTTTGCCGGTTTCAAGCTGTTCATTCCGAATGGCGATCTTTTCCTTGGGGGTCAGTTCCTTTTTAATGACGGGCAGGGAGACGCGCACCCGGGTTTTTACGTCGGGTTCGGATTCCATGCGGATCTCCCCTTTATGCAGTTTGATATATTTGCTGACATTGGACATGCCGTAGCCGGATCCCTTGATTCCCGACTTGTATGCGCCTTTGATGTCCTGGTTGCCCTTCAGGGTGAATGAGGGGGTGAATATACTGTCCATGTACTCCTTGGGAATACCGCATCCATTGTCCTCGATATCAAATCCGATCTGTTCATTCCCGGCGTAGGTGCGGATGGTGATGACCGGGTCGGGTGTCAGGCTGGTGGCATGGACGGCATTCTGGATCAGGTTGATCAGCGCGTGCTCGATCATTCCGGGATCAGCCAGCAGCTCGGGTGTATCCGGCTGGTCCTCCCTGATGATCTCAATCTCTTCAAGGTCTTTTTTCATCAGGCCCAGGACGAAATCTATTTTTTCATGAATTTTAAAGTAATCCTGTTTGGGTTCCTGGCTTTTGGCAAATGCGATCAGGTTCTTGGTCAGGTTCCTTCCCTTGATGGTCTGCTCAACGATTAACTCAAGGGTTTTTATCATCTCCGGATCGGTACATTCGATGAGCGAGAGTTCCGTGTTTCCCATGATAATGCCCAGGATGTTATTGAAGTCATGGGCCATTTTGCCGGCAATCTGTCCGACCAGTGCCAGTTCTTTGTGCTCGGCTGCAATTCGCTGGGCGTTCATTTTCTCTTTCTCGGCCTGGCGGCGTTCGGTAATATCCCGTCCCAGGGCAATGGAACCGATGGGATTTCCCTGGTCATCTCTCAGGCCGTTGGAGTGCCAGGAGATGACGCGTGAGTGGCCGTCTTTTCTTTGGATCGTGGTTTCAAAATCCCTCATGACCTGGTTTTCCTGAATGATGGCGATGGCTTTTGCCATAATCTCTTCGCGATAGCTCTTGTCCGGATATGTCCGTTCCCAGATCCTGTCGTGACCGACCACCTCCTCCTTGCTGTAACCGCTGATACTTTCGGCCGCTTTGTTCCAGATCACGACATTGCCCCGTTCATCCAGCACATTGAGCCAGATGTCGGCGTTCTCAATGATCGATTCACGGAACTGGCTCAGGTTGCGGATTTTGTCCTCACCCTGTTTCCGCTCGATGGCCAGGGCAACCTGGTCTGAGACAGCAGTAAGGATCTGGAGATCGTGTTCCGTGTAACGCTCTTCATCGGTATAGCTCTGGACGGCGATGACACCGATCACCTCATCCTTGATGATGAGCGGTACGCCCATCCAGACCTTGGGAACCGGTCCCCATACGCCGTTCTGTTCAGCCCTTTTTTCGAGCTGTGCCCGTTTGAGGAGCAGTGGTTTTTTCCGGGTGACCACCAACCCGCTCAATGAATCTTCGGCATCAAAATTCTCAATGGCGGAAAAATCCTTGTCCCGGGTATCTACATAATAGGGAAAGTGCAGGGTGCGCTCGGTGGTGTCAACGAGAACGATAAAGAAGTTGGTGACATCAAATACTTCACCGAGCAGTTCATGAATCTGCTCATACAGATCCGGCAGGCTGTTGGTGGCATTGACAGCATTTGAAATGGCAAACAGGGTCCGGTTGATGTCCTCGGCATGCTTGACGTCGGTAATGTCCTCAACAAATGACTGCATGCCCACCAGGGCCGGCACATTTGAACCACTGCCTTCATAAATGGAACTGGAGGTGATTTTCAGCCATATGATATCCTGGTTGCTGTTGAAGATCCTGATCTCGTAGGGTTCTGAACTTCCTTTTCCAGCCAGTCGGTTTTTGATCTTGGTAAAAGCAATCTCCAGGTCATCCGGGTGAACGATGGGGCTGAAGGATTGATTCATCCAGTCCTTTATTTTATATCCCGTGATTTGTGTCAGTTTTTTATTGGCATAGGTGAATTCACCTTTCAGATTCAGCGTATACATCCCGATGGGTGCATTGTCTATGAAACGGCGGTGAAGGCGTTCACTTTTTTTCAGCTGGGTAACGGAACGGTGGCGCTCATCCTCTATCCCGAAGGTTTGAAAGGTCAAATAAAAAGAGATGCATAGGATCACCAGAAGAATCAGAATCAACACGCCGGTCAGCCGGCCGAGAATCGTTGAAATCTCAGACTCGACATCCTTGGTATAGATGCCGGTTCCCAGCACCCATTGCCAGGGGGCAAATCCCTTGACATAGGAGATCTTGGGCACCTGTTTGTCCGGGTTGTCCTTGTCTTCCCATAGGTAATCCACATATCCGGAGCCATTTTCAGTGACCAGACGGACCGCTTCCATGAACATCCGTTTTCCATTGGGATCGGCAAACATGGAGATATCCCTGCCCTCAAGATCCGGAAGATAGGGGTGCATGATCATGACCGGGGTCATATCGTTGATCCAGTAATAATCTTTTCCATCCGTGCCGTACCGGATGTCCCGGATCTGAGCAATGGCTTTTTCCTGGGCGTTTTCACGGGTCATCAGCCCCTGCCGGACCTGGTCTTCATATCCGCTTAGCAGGCTGTAGGTATGATCAATCAGGAGCTTGATGGTTTGTTTTTTCTGGTCCATCATGTTGGTTTTCAATGAGGGGACCAGGATGAAAAAGATGCTCAGGGCAAACAGCACAAAGGTGAACCAGATGGGTAGAATGATCTGAACGATTTTTTTGAGAATATTCTTATCGTATTTGACAGCCATCTGGAAACCCGGAGTGCTCCTTTAGGTTACATGAATCCTGCATAAATGATCATAATTTTCAGATTATTACAAGGATAAAAGTCAGCTGCCCGGCTGAGGTATGATATGTCTATCGGCTTTTGGGCCGGCCCAGCTCCTCCCTGATGATCCGGGCAAGATCTCTGCCGGTCACCGGTTTTTGAACGGCTCTGGAGATTCCGGCCTGCTGTATGGCACCTGTTGTCAGATCCGGGTTGAACCCGCTGCACAGGATAATTGGGATATCGCTCCCCAGTTCGCGGACCCTCTGGCAAAGCTCTTTGCCGGTCATTTTCGGCATGGTCATATCTGTGATCACCAGGTCAAACGCATCGGGCTGTTTCTCAAAGGTTCGGATGGCCAGCACACTGTCCAGAAAAGGCCAAATCCGGTATCCCATACTTTCAAGAATCGCTTGGGTTGAGGACAGGACATCCTCTTCATCCTCCACCAGCATGATGTTTTCCGTACCATAAATGCCGTTGGCCTGGAGAGGTGTTTCAGATGAGTTCTCGTTTTGAATCTGAGCCACCGGAAAGTACACCTGAAATGTTGTACCCCGGTCCAACTGGCTCAAGACGCTGATACACCCATCGTGCTTCTTAACGATACCGTCGACCACGGAGAGGCCGAGCCCGGTACCCTGGGTGATTTTTTTGGTGGTGAAATAAGGATCAAAAATTCTGTCCCGGGTTTTTTCTTCCATGCCATGGCCGGTATCGGTGATTTCCAGCAGGATATAATTGCCGGG
>QZLA01000206.1 GCA_004796375.1 Desulfobacteraceae bacterium | reverse complement strand
CCGGCCGCCCCCATGATTTTAAAAAAATGTCGTCTCGTCAGATCCATGCTCTCTCCTATCTGGAACAATTAAAAAACGGTCTCTACCTCTTCCTATCCATTAAATTTCAGGGCAGCCCCTTTCTTGATACCAATGCAGACGGCACCCTGTTTTTCTTCCTGGTACACCACACCATCTGCTGACCGCCCCACAATGGTGAGAAGGTCGGTCACCACATCCCTATCCATCAACTTGACCTCAAGTACATCACCGACCTGCATCTCTTTAAGAGCCCATTTACACTTGAGCAGATTCAACGGAAACACCACACCTTGTAAATCCAATTTTATAATTGCGGTCATTTCTCATCTCCGCTGCTGTTTAATACTGACCTGGAATATTGCAACAGGCATGCCGTACGATTACCGAAACAGATCCCCGAACCAACATGTTGAATTCAATAAAAATTCAAACAAGACTGTGTTTTAAGTGCCCCATAGACATTGACAAGTGTTTAAACACATGTTTAAATCGTTTAAACATCCCGCAGTCGTCAGGAGCAGGTGTATGGATGATCATGACATCAATGTATTCTGGAAGAAAATCGTCAATACCATAAATGACGGGCTTATGTTCATCGGACCGGAAGGCACCCTGCTGATGGTCAACAAGGCGTTTGAAACCCTCACCGGCTATACATCGGAAGAAGCCATTGGAATGCCTTGCACCCTGCTGGGCTGCGATGCCTGTGAACAGATTATACAGACCGGGCAACACACCTCCTGGTGCAAGCTGTTTGAAAAGGACCAACCTGATCTTAAAAAGTGCCGATGTGTGATCAAACGAAAAAACGGCAGTTTTCTACCGGTTTTGAAAAATGCGTCTGTCTTAATTGATGAGGATAACCGGACGCTTGGTGTTGTGGAAACGCTCACAGACATTTCAGAACTGGTCAAACTGGATGAAAAAGTCCATATCCTCTCGAGACAGTGTGACCTTGAAGATGATTTTCTTGGGTTAGTGGGTAAATCAGCTCAGATGGGCCAGGTGTTCAGCATGATTCGTAAATCAGCCGAAAGTAGCGCCCCGGTCATCATCCTTGGCGAAAGTGGCACCGGCAAGGAACTCGTTGCCAATGCCATACACTTGTGCGGCTCCCGGAAAAACGGTCCGTTTATCCAGCTCAACTGTGCCGCCCTGAATGAAGCGGTTCTTGAAAGCGAATTGTTCGGTCATGCCAAAGGCGCCTTTACAGGCGCTCACACCAGCCGTATCGGTCGATTTGAAGCCGCCAATACCGGAGATTTCTTCCTGGATGAGATCGGGGATATTCCCATGTCCATCCAGACCAAACTCCTGCGGGTTCTGGAATCCGGCCGATTTGAGCGCGTCGGCGAAATCACTCCGGTGTCTGTAGATGTTCGGATTATTACTGCCACCAATCGGAACCTTGATGAACTGATCGAAGAGAAAGCGTTTCGACAGGACCTTTATTTCAGGATCAACGTGATTCCCATCCACCTGCCAGCCCTGCGGGATAGGAAAGAGGATATCCCGATTCTGGTTAATTCATTTATCCGCCGCCTGAACAATAAAACTGATAAGTCCATCACCGGGCTGGATCAGGAAGCCATGGAAGTCTTCATGGATTATCACTGGCCCGGCAATGTCAGGGAGTTAAAAAATGCCCTGGAGTATTCCTTTGTGATTACTGACGGTCCAACGATACGGATCGAACACCTGCCAAAAAAATTCTCCACTACCCCAATCGCCGGTACCAGGGCTTCTGCACTGTCAGAATCGTATTCACCATTGATATCCCCCGATCCGGATGAAAAGCTGCAATTGATCCAGGCGTTAAAACAGACCCACGGCAATCAGACACAGGCCGCCAGGTTGCTCAAGATCAACAGGGTGACGGTCTGGAACCGGATGAAAAAATATGGAATCGATTTGAAGAAGGTATTGTCTGCCGGATAAATGCAAACAGCCATTAAAAAAACAGGAGCATTACAATATATTGGAATTGATGGATGTCGGAGCGGCTGGTTTTATGCGGGGATGGATCCTGACGGAATTGTTTGGTTTGATATCATCCCCGGGATTGATCATATCCAACAATTTGCAGATAAGGACTGCGTGATATTGATCGACATTCCCATGGGGCTGAAAAAAGGCCCCGGAGGAAGAGCATGTGACCGGGAGGCCCGGAAATTGTTGAAAAAGAAAGGAAGCAGTATATTTCCTGCTCCATCCCGTGCTGCACTGGCAGCTGCAACTTATCGTGAAGCCTGCCGGCTCAACCAGAAGCACACCGGTAAAAAACTATCCATCCAGAGTTTCAATATCATGTCAAAGATACGGGAGGTGGATCAGTTTCTGCGCAACCCGAAACGAACGGTTCAATTATACGAATTCCACCCGGAGCTCGGTTTTCTTGCCCTGAATCAATTTAAACCGTTGACTCATTCAAAAAAAACACCGGAGGGGCGGCAGGAAAGAACCGCTGTATTGGAGTGCTACGTTGAAGGGACCTCGAACATTATCAGCAGGGCCTCCCAACGATTCCTGCGAAAACACCTGGCCCTGGACGATATTATTGATGCCCTGGCCGGGCTGATCAGCGCACGATTCAAGGAACGGCTCATATCCCTGCCAGCCATTGCGGATATTGATGAATATGGGATTGAAATGACAATCGTATACCCGAAAGTTGACGGTTGACATTTGAACCTGGTCATAGTTTTATCCTATCATTAAACCCTTATCATTCCCTTCTTTTCTTGATCCGACACTTGAAGTAAACTGAAAGTATGATTGATCTTTAGTTCATTAAGGAGGCCACCATGATGTGTTCACTTTCAAATCTGAAATCCCAGGATATTGATGAGATACAAGCGCTTGAATCAGATCTGGGCGTAGCGGTACTGGCATTTTCCTGCCATGATGCCAAGCTGTCTGAACTGGATGCACCAACGCTTGAGAAAATCCAGGCCCTTGAAAACAAAATGGGGTTATCTTTGGTTGCCGTGGAGTCTTAACCCACCAGGCTGAAAAACCTTGTCCGAAAGGCGGTTGTTTTGAAAAACGAATTGATTGACAATATTTGCCGTGCGGTCGAAGCCATGGACCGGGACCATATCCTGGCACTGGTAAAAAGAGCGGTTAAACTGAATGACAATCCCCATACCATTGTCCACCAGGGGCTGTGTAACGGGCTTGAAATCCTGGGACAAAAATGTGAAACCGGCGAGGTGTTTTTCCCACACTTGGTAGAAATGACCCGGACCATCGAAACGGCAATGAATCTATTGAAGCCATTTCTGCCGCACTTCGGACGCCTGACCTCAGGCACAGTCATTCTGGGAGTGGTTGAAGGTGATATTCATGATCTGGGCAAAAACATCATCAAAATGATACTCACATCGTCTGGATTCCGGGTTATGGATCTGGGAAAGAATGTGCCGCCGTCGCAATTTGTGGAACATGCCATCCGGGAAAAGGCTAACATCATCTGCATGTCCGCATACCTGGATACGGTCATTGATGGAATGGGTCATGTCATTGAGCGCCTCCGCTCGACAGCACCTGAAAACCGGATCAAGGTAGTGGTTGGCGGCCGCCCGGTATCTGAAGCGTTTGCCAATGAAATCGGTGCCCATGGCTATGCACCTAACGCGGCCATGGCCCTGGAGGTTGTCAGATCACTGGAGGCAAACCACCAGGGGGCAGTCTGAACCCGATCAAGACTGCCCCCCTGTGACGGTGAGGTAGTTAAACAGATTTGTTGGAGGTAAGTAAATGCCATTAATTGAATCTGTGTAACTGTTATTTCTATAAGCAAGCCCTGTGCCAGCATCTCATGTAGGCGAGTCATCGTGCCATCTCCCCCTATGGTGAAAGAATAGAGGTCAAGATCCTCTGATCAATCAAACAGGGGCCAGACCGTTACATGAACGTTCCCCGGCATAAAGGTAACGCGAAACGGCAACTTGTAATGCACAGTGACTCAATTACTCTGAAATCTTCTGAGCATCTATGGTGTCCCTGACCATTCGGGCCAGATCAGACTTTATGACAGGTTTCATCAGCAAGCCGTCAATTTTGAGCGATTGAAGCATATCCTTGCTGATTCTCTCACTAAATCCGGTGCAGACAATAATGGGAATATCGGCACTGATTTCTCGCAGCTCCTTTGAAAACAGATCGCCCGTCATCTGGGGCATGGTCATATCTGTAATTACAATATCATACGCGTCAGGATCAGACCGGAAAGATACCAGGGCATCCACACTGCTTGTGAATGAATCGACCTGATACCCTAAACGCTCCAGAATCGTCTTTTCCAGATTGACAATGACCTGTTCATCATCAACCAGAAGGATCCGTTCACTGCCCGTACCAATGGCACTTTTCTCATTCATACCGTCAAGTCTCAAGGATTTATCAACCAGGGGCAGGTATACATTGAATGTCGAGCCTTTGCCCAATTCGCTGTAAACTTTAATATCCCCATGATGTTCCCGGATAATCCCGTATACGGTTGCCAGCCCCAGCCCGGTGCCTTTACCCTGCGCTTTGGTGGTAAAATACGGTTCAAATATCTTGTCTTTCACGATCGGATCGATACCGCTTCCTGTATCCGACACGGTCAGGAGAGCATAAGGACCGGGTTCCAGGAGACTGTCTGACAGATCCCCTGGCCCCAACACCAGTTCTTTGAAAGAAACGGATATCTCTCCACTGTTTTTCTCCACGGCATGATAGGCGTTGGTGACCAGGTTCATGACCACCTGATGGAACTGAGTGGAATCTGCATTGACCAGTCCGCAGTCCTCTTGAATTCTCTGATTGATCTTAATATCTGAAGGAATACTTGAGCGGCATAGCTTTAGCGCCTCCTTTAAAACCGACTGAATCTTGACCGGTATCATCTTGTGATCGGTCTGGCGGCTGAAAGCCAGGATCTGCTTTACCAAATCTCCACCCCGTTGACCCGCTTTAAAGATTTCCTGGGCATATTGTTTTTCCGGGCTGCTCTCGGGCAGGTCCTCCATCATCATTTCAGACATCCCCACAATGGGAAATAAAATGTTGTTAAAATCATGGGCAATCCCGCCAGCGAGATTGCCGATGGCTTCCATTTTCTGTGCCTGCCGAAGCCGTGTCTCCATGGATTTTATTTCCGTAATATCATGAAAAACCGTGAGCTTGGAGACGGTTCCATCTGGATGAAAAATCGGGGAGCTGGACACGTGGTAATCTTTATTGTCCAGAGGGCTGGTGATCTCGAGCTTGGTCATTCCCCCATTCATTACTCTTTGATGATCACACCAAGAACAAGGCGCGTCCAACCCATGAATGGAATTGAAACACATGTCACCGGTACAGTCCCGGCCGACCCGTTTAACCATTGCCGGATTCATGTATTCAACACGGTAATCTGATGAACAAATGGCAGTGGCATCATCCATGGCTTCCATGATGGAACGGTATTTTTCTTCACTGTCACGAAGCTTTTCCTGATAGGTGACATAGGTCAGGGCAACTGCCGCAAGATCTCCAAACGCCATGGCAATTTTTGCATCTTGCTCAGTGAAACCACCCGGCTTGTTGGCAATGCCGATAAGCCCCACCGCCCTTTCATTGACATTTAACGGCGCAAATAAAACATTTTCAAGCAGGACATGGCCTTTGGGCATGAAGTCTGCCCACTGGCTGCTGGCAAAATCATTGTCATAGGCGACCTGCATGGTTTTGTATGCCTCCCCCCGCAGGCCCCGTATCGGCATAGGCAGTTCCGGATTCACATCACACGGCAATCCGCCCGCCTCGAGAAAAAGAACTTCATTCTCGCAGCCATCTTCTGAAAGCAGGGCGACATAACCGGACTTTGCCCCGATCAAGTGGGTACATATATCAAAGATACCCCGGGCTGCCATTTCAAATGTTTTACTTTGCGGAATGATCTGGGATGCCTCTAGAAGTGCCGAAATCTCTTTTTCGCGTAATTGGGCCTCTCCGAGCGCGACCTTTAAACTCGATTCTGCATGCATGCGCTGGGTAACATCCCTGACGATGCCAAAGTTAATCTCCTTTCCGTCTATATTGATTTTGTTGGTATTGAAATCAGCATAAAAAATCGTCTGATCTTTTCGCAGGCAGGGGATATCGGATGCCAGTGATTTCTTCCCTTCAGCCTGGGCTTTGAACTCGCTCAACACATTCGGCAGCGATTCTTCTGGATGAATGTCACTGACTGTAAGCGTCAGCAACTCCTGCTTGGAATAACCGAACAGACGGCAGGCCGATTCATTGGCCTCTACAATTGATTTGGATTCAACATCTGCCATTAATATACCATCAACACTGGCCTGGAAAAGAAGTCTGAATTTTTCTTCACTTTTCCGCCGGGCCACCTCAGCCGCCTCGCGTTCCCTGATATCCCTTAACAGCCTTTGCTTTAAATCATTAATTGAGTTTACAACCTGATCCAGTTCATCAATGCTTTCAGAATTGGAATCAATCCGCCTGAGCATCAAAGGGCTGTCCAGTGTTTCCATGGTAATTGCTTCTGTATGTCTGGCAATCTCACTCAGGTGCCTGGTGATGAGGTATTGAATGACAATAAAGATGAAAAATCCCAAAAGGAAAATTTGTATGGCAGATGAAATAAAAATCACCCTGGCATTGTTCCACAGCCGCTGATATACCCCCTTGAAACTGGCCACAACTGTCATCGTGCCAAGATTCAGGCTGCTCTGATATGACGTTGCATGTGTCAGGTCAAATGTTTTAACCATGTTGTTTTTTGTTCCGGGATCGCCTTGCTTTAGAGAATATTCCTTCTGGCCGGATTTTTCTAAAATTTCGACATAGGCAATATCCTGGATTTTTATAATGCCGGCGATGAGAAGCTTGAGCTGCTCATCGTTCACTTCATATAGACTGTTGATAACTGATGGGATGTAGCTTGTTTCTATGAACTGGAAGCTGTTCTCAATTTCAGCAATATCTTTCCTGTATGAATACCAGAGTTGGCAGACTAAAGAAACTAGGGTAAAGACACTACTCAACAGGAGGACGTATAAAAACAAACGCAACGGCAGGACCTGTCTGCCGCGTGGTTTTTTCTTTTTTTTCAGATTCATCAGTCCTGATATCAGCTACTCTGAAAAACAGTGCAGCCTACTGTTTGGTATCACTTTCTTTCAGTCTATCTAAAACACCTTGGTTGTTCAACTCGATCAACTTTGCATTGAACAATTTGACAATGCTATCCGACGTTGTCCGGCTGAATGCCATGTATGTATCCAGTGAATACAGCAGAAACTCCGGAACGATTTGATCTTCATCAACACCGATTTGCTTCAGTCTTGCCTGAAAGCCTTTCTCATACATAACGACCAGGTCAATCCGATGCGCAAGAAGCTTTTTAAAGTTGCTCTCTTCACTAATGGTTATCTCAAGAGTCTGGTCAAAGCCGTTATCGATTAGAAATTTGGGAAGTGCATAGTTTTTTGATTTACCGATTTTATATTTCTTTGCATCTTCCAGATTATTCACAGTCACCTCTGTCCGGGTTCTTAATTTATATAAAAACCCCTTGCTGCTGAAAATAGGGACATCCAGCCATTTGAACAGGTGCTCCCTTTCTTTGGTCCTTAGAAACGGCCCTATCAGAATATTGGTCTCACCCAACGCCATTCGATAGATGCGTGACCATGGATGCGTCTGGATATCCGCTTTCACCCCGGTTTTTTCCAGTAGTAAAGACACCAGTCCTTCCATGGGCTGCCCTGTATACCGAACGACAGTAATTTCCTGACAGATGGCGGGCAATGCCACCAGAAGCACTGCGCCGGTAAAGATGAGTATTTTCAGTCTTAATCTCATAATACCACCACCTTTTTAGGAAAAGGGTCGTCTTTATCAAAGCAAGATTGAAGATTTATCTCCTATTATACATAAATACCATGCCATGTTAAATACTTAAGAAACATATGGGAAGGCATCGCATTCAACCGTAAAGAAATGATAATCAGGAGCTGAATGCTAATCCAAACGTGGAAGTTTAATCACGAACAGGGCACCGTGTTCCTGCCCTTTGGATACAGAGATCACCCCGCCGTAATCCTTGACAATCCCGTAGCTGATAGACAACCCCAACCCGGTCCCTTTGCCTGCCTCCTTGGTGGTAAAGAAGGGATCAAAAATTTTATCCGCCACACCGTCCGGGATACCCGTGCCGGTGTCTTCAATTTCAATGATTACCCACTTTCCAGAGACCTTTGTCGTTAGAAAGATCTGTTTGGGAATGTGTTCTGTCTCTAGACGTTTTTCAAAGCGCTCTTCAATGGCATCCCGGGCGTTGATCAGAAGATTGATAAACACTTGCTCCAACCGGTTTTCATCAGCCAGGACCATGGGCAGATCAGTTTTCAGGTCCTGGATCACCTCAATCTGGCGAAGCTTGAGCTGCTCTCTGAAAATATCAAACGCCTTGACCAGGGCCCGGTTCACCTTGGCTTTTTCCTTGATGACATCAGATTTCCGGCCGAACTCACGCATATGGTTGATGATCTTGCTGGCCCGGTCCACCTGCCCATCAATCTCCTCGGTCATGGTGGTCATGATCTCTTTATTTATTATTTCGTTGGCTTTGGTTTTTCGCATGATGTAGTTGCTGGCACTTTTGATCACGGACAATGGCTGATTCAGCTCATGGGCGATACCCGTGGCCATTTCCCCGAGAGTCGCCATCTTGCTGGCCTGGATCAGTTGCTGCTCGGCAACCAGCTTTTCAGTGATATCTGTCGCATTGACCAGAAAAACCTTTTCATCCAGATACTCTGATAAAGATACGTGGATATCTACAAAAAGGATCTTTTTATGGTTCCCGATTTGACGCACTTTTGAGATCGGCTGGCAGCGCCTGATCTGTTCGATATTCATGGTCTTGGACTGGGAATCAAAAAAATCCTCAAACGGGCGATTCAGTAACTCCTGCTTACTGTACCCGTAAATCGACTCTGCACTGGAGTTGCAGTCGATGATCTTCAAGTCTTTTTTTTCAACAACAAACAAGGGATTGGGAATATGATTGAAAATGGCCCGGTATTTTTTTTCCGATTTTCCAACCTCTTTTTCCAGTGACCGGATTCGGGTAATATCCACGGAAATCTCCATCACGGCGATCACTTCTCCCTGCTGGTTGATGATGGGAGCGGTCCTGAGGGTCCAGTAGGACGGCCTGCCGTTTCTTGTCACCCCACTCTGCTCACTGTGATGGGGTTTGCCGTCCCTGAAGGTTTCCACCACCGGGCACTGTTCACAGGGTTCAGACCGGTTCTTGTAGGCCTGGTAACACAGGTCCCCTTTCTGGGGCCTGAACCGCTCCTTGAACTCGCTGTTATACTGCAGCAGCTCAAAGGACTTGTTCTGTACGGTGATCAGGCAGGGGACGGCTTCAAACAGGTTCTGGTATTCCTTGCGCTGCTCGTTCAGTACCCGCTGCTTGATCTCGATCTGCTCGGCCATTTGATTGATGGCATGTGCCAGCTGCCGGATCTCCCCGTCATGGATGCCGTCAATGCGTCCATAGGTTCCCTGGCTGATCTGCCGGGTTCCCTGAATCAATTTCTGAATGGGTTGGTTCACGAACCGCAGCACGAAAATGCCCAGGATGGATGAACAGACAAAAAAAACACCCATGGCAAAAAAGATGAGCCCCTTTTCATAAAATGAAATCTGCTGATCGGTCTTCTCAAGGGAAACCACCAGGTCCAGTGCACCCAGCACCTTCTTGTCCTCGGGATGGAAGTGGCAGGACTCAGAACAACCCGGCTCGTTGAATATCGGACTGATGATTCCCATGAGCCGGTATCCCTGATCGGACTTAATGATCCGCTTGCGCTGGCTCAGTTCCAGATGTTCCAGGGGCGGGTCGGTCCGGTGACAGACAAAGCAGGCTTCATCCTTGATATTGGTCACTACCCCCACTTCGGTTGTTACATTTGAAAAATGGATCTCCCCGGCTTTGTTGAAAATCCGGATATTTTCGATCTCCTGCTGACGGGCAATATTCCGGATGATATGATTGATATCGTCCCGGGAATTGAGCATCATGGCATAGTGGGTGCCCAGCAAAATGGTATTGCTCAACCGGTCTGCCTCGGCAGATATACCGTCCATGGCCTTTTTCTTTTCATACTTGATGATGAAATAGGCAAACAGTAAAAAGGAAATCAGGATGGTCAGTCCAACGGCAAATATCAGCCGATAGGCCAGGCTTTTTTTAAACTGCTTAAACCATTTCATGTCTATCCGGTTGCCAGGGTATTGAACTCAAGCACAAAATGGGTACCGCTTTTCGATGTATTCTCCACCCTGACTGCTCCACCGTGGGTTTCCATGATGCCGTATACGGTGGACAATCCCAGGCCCACACCGTATCCTTCATCTTTTGTCGTAAAAAACGGTTCAAAAATGTAGGGCAGATCCTGCTCCGGGATTCCCGCTCCCGTATCTTTGACATGGATCAGCACCCGCTCTTTTGACCGGTCAAAGGATGCAGACAACCCCACTTCACCGTTGCTTTGAACCGCATCCATCGCATTGAACAACAGATTGATCACACACTGTTGGATCTGGTTGGCATCGGCCCGAATATCCGGGATATCCGGTTCCACATCCACATGCAGAAGAATATTCTGCAATTCCAGCTTATGCTGACTTAGCAGGGCACAGCGACCGATCAGATCCTTGACATTTACGGCCTCGTAGGAGATGGCCGACTTTCGCGAAAAGGTGAGCAGGTTAGAGACGATTCTCGATACCCGGTCTGTTTCATTCATACTGATATCGAGGTATTTGGCGAACTTTTCTCTTTTTTCGAAAGTTGCTTTTTCAAGACCTTTGGCCATCAGCCGCAGGTAATTCAGAATACCGGACAATGGGTTATTGATCTCATGGACTACGCTGGCTGCCAGTTTGCCTAATGACATCATCTTATCCTGGTGCAGAATTTTTTCCTGGTCGGCCATTTTGCGCTCAATTCTCTGCAACTCCCTTAAGTCCCTGATGCAGATCAGCAGGCCGTTCTTTTCACCCTCATCAAACAGCACACTGGCGGAAATCTGAACCGGCACGTCTACGGCATCCCTGTCCCTCATCAGCGCCTCCATCAAATTTATCCGGTTTACGCCGCCATATAATTCACTGTCAAGGGCGTCTTGAAGCCGCTCCTCCTCACCATTGGCAAACAGGTCTTTTAACCTTTTCTTTCCGGCCACGTCATCTTTGTCATATCCCAGCATCTGCCCGGCGCTTGGATTGAAAATCCGGATTTTCCCATTGATGCCCGACGCAATAATGCCGTTAATGGCGCTGTTGATGATCTGCTCTTGAAAGGTAAAATTTTTAAGTAGCGTTTTTGTAGCAGATGACCAGCCGGTCTCCAGCATCCGGGTGTATTCCTTGACCTGTTTTTTTGAACTGTACCGGTTCTTTGCCCGACCAAGGGCCAGGAGCAGCGCCTTTTCATTCACCGGTTTGGTGATAAAATCGGAAGCGTCCTGCTGGATGGCCCGGATGGCGGTCTCAATATCACCAAACGCCGTCATGACGATCACCTCAATATCCGGTTGATCCTGTTTGAGCATTTCAAGGAGCTGCAGCCCGTCTATCCCGGGCATTTTGACATCGGTAATAACAATATGAGGCGCAAATTGCCTGCATCGCTCAATTCCGACCTCTCCGTTTTCCGCGGTCTCCACATGGTAGCCCAAATCTGTCAAGGCGATACCGGTTACTTTACGAATCCCCTCCTCATCATCAACCAGGACGATTTTCCACTCATTGTTCTCCGACATTCATCCTCAACCCTTTAAGTGTTATGAACTGCAGCGGGGAATAAAATCCCGGTTAATGCTCAATACGGGACAGGACGCACCGCCGGCCACCTTGATCACGGTTGATCCGAGCACCGCCTTTTCCGGATCTTTTTCCTTTGAATGGTGGGCCATGATGATCAGGTCTGCATGACGAAAACGTGCGAATTTCAATATTTCCACATGGGGTGCCCCTTCCCAGGAATCCATGGAATAATCCACCGCATCCACCAGATCATCTTCAAACTTCTGCTTCATCCGGTCAATGGCGTCCTTGATATTGGATTCAATTTCCTGCTGGGACGGATAGGCATCACTCTCCAAAATCGGCAGGGCATGAAAAATATGGAGGGTTGCGTCATAGAACTGGGCGATATCCAGGGCAAAGTTAAAGGCACAAATGGACGGTTCACTGAAATCCGTGGCCAGTACAATGTTTGAAAATGCCATTTTCAACCGCCCGCGGGTGACCTCGTAATCCTGGTGAATGTTAATGATTTTAGGAATCAGCAGTTCCGGATCAAACGGTTTGACAAGGTAGTCCAATGCCCCGATTTTCATGGCCTTCAATGCAGTATCAATGGTGGCGTAGGCAGTCATCATGACCACCTCAACGGATTTATGCCGCTGTTTGGTCTGCTGCAGCAGCTCCACCCCGTCCATACCGGGCATCTTGATATCCGTCAGCATCAGGTGATACTCTTTTTTCCCCAGCATATCCAGAGCCTGCTGACCGGAATCGGCCATATCAACTGAAAATCCTCCCTCTTCCAGCCACTCCTTGAGTGAATCCCTCAAAGACAATTCATCATCCACCACCAGGACCCGGTAATTCTTCCGGTCCTCTTCCGACAGTTGGACATCATCGGCCGGAAATATCTGCGGGACATCCGGCGGCACGATCATGACGGGACACTTGGCCTTCAGGCTGACCTTCTGCAGGGTGCTGCCGGTCATTCCCCAAATCCTGGGCTGAGTCTTTTCCACCCGGTGAGGCCCCATGACGATCAAGTCTACATTCTCCTTCCGTGCAAATTTCAATATCTGTTCATGGGGAATGCCCGGAACCACTTTGACCTCATAGTTTTCAATCTTGGACAAGTGAGGCTCAAAATAATCAGTAAGTTCCTGGGTCACCTCCTCCACTTTCCCGCTGGGTAAAAGGTAGCGGATGCTGCTCCATCCCTCTTCAGGCAGACCGTATGCATGGAAAACAAATAGTTTAGAGCTGGTGGGCCGTGCCAGAGCAAAAGACAGGTTGGACGCGCCCTCGCTCTCATCAACGGGGGTGGTTGCCAATAAAATTTTTCTAAACATCATTATTCTCCTTTGACTGGGGGTTATTCTGCCTTTGGTGCCGGGATCCGGACATTCCGGGCCCGGCTGGTCATACCGCAGTATTTTTCCCAGAACACCGGTGTGACACATAGGTTTAAATCGACCCGGGTTTGCGCCTGAGGCAATCCCAATGCCATCCCCAGAAACTGGGGAAGATAAAGTATGGTTATGGAAAATGATTCATGAGACACCAGACCGGCCTCTTTTTGATACGCCTCTAGATTCATCTCGCACATGGGACATACCGTAAGAATCATGTCGGCAGACTTTGCCTGGCTCAATATCCGTTTTACCAGGGCCAGTCCGACCTCAGGTTTGGTGCTCATATGGGAGGCACTGCAGCAAACCCCTCCCATGTTCCAGTCCAGGACCGCGGCTCCGGTCGACGAAATCAATCTCTCCATGGATACAGGCCTTTCAGGATCATCAAACTCAGCATAAGGCCTGAGGCACTGACACCCGTAATAGGGTGCTGCTGTAAACCCTTCAAAGGACACCATGGCCTTTTTTGCGATCCAATCCGGTTCCACATCCCTTGAAAGAACATCCAGGAGATGGCGAATCTCAAGATGGTTGCCGAACTCGAGACCATCCGCCTCAAGGACAGTATTAATGGTCTGAACAAATCCAAAGTCGATCTTTGCCCGTTCAGCCACCTTTTTCAAATTCAGGTAACAGGCTGAGCACGGCACCAGGATATCCAGAGCTTCCTGCTTCTCCTGACACATCTTTTCAGCCAGAGCCAGGTTCCTGGCCGGAAGAACAAAGGACAGCAGCTCTGACACATTGTTGGCAGCGCTTGCACCACAGCAGCTCCAGTCTTCAATTTCCTCTAGTTCGGCCCCAAGAGCCGCCATCAAGGAAACCGTGGATTCATGGTACTCTTTTGCGGTGCCCTCTAACGAGCACCCGGGATAATACAGATACTTCATGGGTGCTGCTCCATTTGACGGATTTTCTCAAATATGGCCGCCATCTTGCCCCTAGGTCTTGAACCACGTCCCAACCCGAAGTTGAATGCCGGCATGGCCACTTTTCCTTTTCTCATCAGTTTGACTCCCAAGGGTGTGAATTTCAGTGGAAGTAAGGGGTCCTTCATTGTAAAAAAATAGTGTGTCATAAACCCGGCCTCATTCACCCGGCCGTGGTTTTTCACACTCTGTAAAAATGCATCGTAAAAGGCATGGCTTTTTTTGAAAAGCAGCGGATTGGCTTTGCGGGCCAGCTGGACCAAACGGGCCATCGCTTCAGTGAGTGGCAGCCCCCTGGGGCATCTCAGGGTGCATGTATAGCAGGATGAGCACAAAATAAAGGTCTTGGAAGCCAGTACGGATTGCGCCTGGTCTCCCAGAACCATACGCCACAATTTCCTGGGAGTATGGTCCATGGCAAAGGTATTGGGACAGGACCCGCTGCAGGTACCGCACTGGATGCAGGCCTGGACCATCTCTTTAACTTCGTTGAACGATGTTTGTATGGACTCTGGTTTCACTTTTCGGCCTCCAGAAATACCTCTTTAACTGTGGTGCCCTGGAATGCTGCGTCTATCACTCCCAGCATCCGCTTTCCGGTAAACCCTTCCAGGATGGCAGCACCATTGGGGCATACAACAGCGCAAGCCCCGCATCCCTGACACATCATGTCATTGACATGGATATGGTCATCCTCCGGATCTCTCCACCTTGCAACATATGGACAGGCCGGAATGCACCGCTCACAACGACTGCACAAACTGTGACGGATCTGTGCCGCAATCTGACCTGAATACTGAGTCTCGTTTGACAGGATCGAGAGTGCACGCTGGGCAGCTGCCTGGGCTGTGGCAATGGTATCGGTTACTGAACGGGGAGAGTGGACCAGTCCACAGGCATATATCCCTTGTTTCAAGGAGTCAACCGGCCGCCACTTGGCATCTGCCTCCAGGAAAAACCCGTTGCCATCCTTTTCAACGCCCATGGTGGCGGATAACTCATCCGGCAACTGGGGTGTCACCCCGGTTGCCAGAACCAGAAGATCGGTCTCAATCTCTAACGGCACCCCCAGGGTCGGCTCATTGACTCGGACCAGGACCCTGTTCTGATCCGTTTCCACCTCAGGGGGATGTTCCGGTTCATAGGAAATGAACATGATATTGTCTCTCCTGGCCCTGGTGAAATATGCTTCTGAAAATCCGTGGGTCATCATGTCCCGGTAAATGATATAGATATCCAGGTCCGGGTTGCTCTGCCTCAGGTCCTGTGCCTGCTTCAGTGCCGTGGGGCAGCATACCCTGGAACAGTAATTCCTGGGCTGCATGCGAGACCCCACACACAAAATCATGACCACTGTTCCCAGATCTGCTGGATTCGCACCGTCTCCACCCCATTTGGCAGCCACCTCCTTCTGGGTCATGATCCGGTCACTGGTGCCGTATCCATAGGAATCGGTCCGCGCCTCAGACCCTCCGGTGGCAAGAATCACGGCCCCATGTGACCGGTTCACCAACTGTTTTTCGTCTGTCTCAATCACGGTAAAAAAAGACGGGACCTGTCCGGTAATATCCTTGATACTGCTTTGTGTATGGACATTTATACCCGGATGCTGCCCAATTCTCGAAATGGTATCATTGAGCAGAGGCCCGATGGCATCGCCCTCAAGCGTGCGGGTCAACCAGAGACAATTGCCGCCTAGACTCTTGTCTCTTTCCACCAGATCCACCTCAACACCCTGATCAGCAATGCTCAGCGCAGCTGTCATGCCCGCAATACCGCCACCGACAACCAATGCCCTGCGGGTGACCGGGATGGGCATTATGGGATCTGTCCCGGTGTGTTTTAAAACAGTTGCGCCCTGAAACAGTTCCTGCAACACCCTTGATCCGGACGTGGAACCATCTTCTTTGGCCGGGCTGTCCACGCTCCAGAATAGGCGGGCCGTATCCACGGCATGGAAAAGTGACGGATGAAGATTCATCTTCCTGGCAAGGGTTTTGATTTTCCGGGCAAATACATAGGGATGGCAGGCAGCAATCAGAAAACGATTGGCATCAACCTTTTCAAGGGCACTGACCATGTTTTCCCAGCCTTCGGCCGTACACAACCGATCAATAACCAATTGCCCGACCATTTCCGGGTCATCACGCAGACCAGACATGATGTGTCCGGGGTCAACCTCCTGTTCCAGGCGGTGGCCGCATGAGCAGATTACCGTAAAGATGTTGACAGGCTCCCTTGATACATCCCGGACGGTTTCATCCATGACCGGACCGGCTTCCTGTCCTTGGGCGGTCAATGGCGCCTGCCTGTGATGTGACCATATGACCCCTGAAGCATTCAAACCGGCAGCAGATGCATGGATCACGGATTCTGCGACGTCCTTCAATCCTGTGGCAGATCCCCCGACAAACACGCCTGGGTTACCTGTTGCTGCAGGAAAAAACGGTTGGGGCTGAATAAATCCATACGGATTCAGATCAACCCCGCAGATATCTGACAACTCCTTCATCTGATGCCCGGGACGCTGCCCGGTGGACAGCACCACCATATCAAAGGTTTCCGTCAGATGCTCCCCGGATTTGGATACATACTGTATTACCAGATCGCGTGTTTCCCTGTCCTGTGCCAGGGAATGTATTCTGCACCGGACGAACCTGACGCCATCTTTTTTTGCATCGTCATAGTATGCCTGAAAGGATTTGCCAAAGGTTCGCATATCCATATAAAAAATGGCGGTATCGGTACTATTCTGGGTCATCTTTTTTACCAGTATTGCCTCTTTCAGGGCAATCATACAGCAGATTCCCGAGCAGTAATCTGCATGGACCTGGGTATCCCTTGATCCAATGCACTGGAGCCAGGCAATTTTCCTCACTTGCTGCTGATTATCCAGGCGGACAAGCTGTCCCTGGCTAGGACCGGTATGACTCAGCATCCGCTCCAACTCGATGTGGGTCAGCACATTGGGATAGATCCCATACCCAAACAGGTTGCGCGGATCTGCCGGATCATAAAAGGTGGTCCCTGTTGAAATCACCACGGTATCTACCTGCAGCTCAAGATCTTTTGCGGCTTCAGTATCCTGGAAAATCCGGACCACCATGGGAATCAGGGTCTGGGGATCAAAAGGCTTGACCAGATAGTCCAGCGCCCCCATTTTCATGGCCTGGACCGCGGTTTCTACAGTAGCGTATGCCGTCATCATCACCACCACCAGGTCAGGATAGGATGTCTTGGCCAGCTCCAGCAGTTCGGTGCCCTCCATTTCGGGCATTTTGATATCCGTGAGCATCAGTGCGTAGGGTTTCTTGCCCAGCATGTCCAGTGCCTCTCCGCCTGAAGCGGCCATGTCCACTGAAAAATCCTCCTCATCCAACCACTCTTTCAATGAATCCCGGATGCTGAGTTCATCATCCACCACCAGGATTTGAAAATCCCTGCGCCGGGACTGGGAAAGCTGTATGGCATCCGCCGGACAGATTTTCTCGCATTCGCCGCACCGTGTACACGAAGCCAGGTCAATGACATACGCGTTGGGAATGGCGTGGGGAACCGGCAGATGAATCGCTTTTCGATCGGACAGCCCCTCATTGAAGCAATCCGCTATTTCGCTGGGGCATACTGCCTCGCACAGACCGCACCCAACACACCGGTCCGGATCCACCCAGGTGGGTTTTTGCCTCAAGCGGGCGGTGTAGTTGCCGGCTTCTCCCTCCAGATTTTTCAGTTCACAGGACAACCGAATGTGAATATTTTCATGAAACATCCCTTTGCGCAGACAGTACTGAGACCCTTCATCCCGCCGGGTGAGCGGCAATAATCTACACATCCCGCAATGGTTGGTGGGAAACTGATAATCCAGCTGAGCCAGAAGACCACCCATGGCTGGATGCCGGTCGATCAGTTCCACGGTATTCCCCTGCTGGGCAAGGTCCAGGGCTGTCCTGATCCCGCTGATTCCCGCCCCGACAACCAAGGCATTTTTATGACGTTTCTCCATGGAATCCTCTTTTATTAAACACCAGCCACATCAAGGAATTCATTTTCCTTGAACTCGGACAATGGCAACGCTTGATCAGGATCAAAACCGGCTTCATAGTCAAATGCGGCTTGGGTATCCTCCCCCACCATCCGGAACAGGTCAGAAACCGGGATATCATTGGGGCAGGCATTGGTGCACTGCCCGCAGCCGACACAGGACAGGCTCATATGGACCAAACGGGTCAGGTGGAAAAACAGGGTGTCGCAGGGCAGTTTGATTGACCCGTTGCGTCTGGCCCAAACCAGGTATTGGTACGAATCATGATCAAACACATCGGTATTGAACACGCATTCCCTGCAATAGCAGACCGGGCAAGCCACCCGGCAGTTATAGCAATTCACGCAGGCCTCAAAGTAAACCTCCAGATTCGTCAGGCTGTTGGTTTTTTTCCGCACGTTTTCAAACATCTGCGCTTTCGCCGATCTCCTGTTGGAAATGTATTCATTCAACTGCCTGGATCGATGCTCCGGAACCTGGACGGATTCCAGGGCCATTTCGTCCGCCAGCATCTCTCCTTTGGCGGTTTGAAACAGAACCAGCAACTGCTTTCTATAATCCATGCCAAAAAAGCCAATCTGAATGTCTGCCAGGGCAGCAACCGGCCATTCACAAGCATCACAGGCCTTTGCAATCGGGAGATCACGGCCGCTCAGCCGGTGTTCGATAAACTCAGCCGCATCGGGCATATCCTGCGTTGCGCACTGAGAGGCCCACTCTTTGTTGGAATATGCGCCCGGACAATCGATGCTGATCAATAGCAGCGATGACAGGTCGCCCTGCTTTAGCTTGACAAGCTCGATCAATGCCCTGATCTCGCATGGGCGGAGAAGAACCGCAATCTTTTTACCCGATGGTTTCTTTGTCAGCTTTGACACCTGTCGGGCGGCATTCAGGGGAAATTGGGGACTTATTGGATCAACACCGTTCAGCTCCCGCGGGTGACTGATCAGGACCGGCATAATGGAATGCCCCGCTGAGGTCCTTTTTGGAACCAGCATGGCATCGATGTCCTGACTGGCCAGAATGGCGGTTAAAAAACCCTGTATGCCCGTCAGGATATCTTCATTTTCAATGTTGAGACTTCGCTGTATTCCCATTGACCCTCCCAAAGTATTCTGCTTAGGTCATAATCTCAGGCCGCCCGGAACCGGGCCCCATCCCTTTTGCCTGAACCACAAGTTCCTGCATGGTCCGTGCAAACTGGATCCCGTCACTGGCACCGATCCAGGTCAGCTTCAGGCGGTCTCTTTCAATACCGATTGTCGGCAGAATCGCGTGAAGCAGTTTGATCCGCCTGCGGGCCTTGTAATTTCCGTTGATATAGTGGCAGTCACCGGGATGGCATCCTGAAACCAGGACCATATCCGCTCCTTCCAGGAATGCCTTGATAATATACTGGGGATCTACCATGCCGGTGCACATCACCCGTATCAGCCGGACATTCTCCGGGTAACCGATCCTTGAGGTCCCGGCAAGATCCGCTGCCGTATAAGTGCACCAGTTGCATACAAACGCAATAATAATCGGGTTAAATTCAGCCATAATCACCCTCATCACTTTTCATGTTACACCCCCAACTGACTGACACTGTCCATAATCCCGTTGAATTCCGCAAAGATCTGCTTCTTATTAAAATGCCTGACCTGGGCGGCACCGCTGGGACAAACCCCGGAGCAGCTGCCGCATCCTTTGCATACTGCCTCATTAATAACTGACACCTGCCGCCGCTGATCAAATTCTATGGCAGAGTATGGGCACAAACCGATACAGGTCTGGCAACCCGAACAGATCAACGGATCAATCCAGGAAATGGTGGACGGCACCTGAACCTGCCGGGCTGCGGCAAGGGAGAGGGACTTGGCAGCCGCGCCAGATGCCTGGGACACGGTATCCGGGATATCCTTGGGTGCCTGGCAGGTCCCGGCGATAAACACCCCGTCTGTAGCCGTGTTCAGCGGCCCCAGTTTGGGATGTTCTTCCAGGAAAAATCCGTCTGCTCCCTGATTCACCCCGAAAACCCGCCCCACATCCCGGGCATCACTCTTCGCCTGCATCGCTACGCAAAGCACCACCATATCCACCGGAATACGTACCGGGCTTCCCAATAGCGTGTCCTCTCCGATCACAACCAGTTTCCCCTGCTCTTCCGGCGACAGGGGCACATTGGTGATTTCAGATGCCTTACCCCGGATAAACAGGGTGCCCTCCTCCTGGCAGCGCCGGTAGAACTCCTCATACCCTTCCCCGAAACATCGCATGTCAATGTAGAATTCATAGACCCGGGTGTCATGACCTGTTTTTTCCTTGATGAGATGGGAATACTTCAGGGCATACATACAGCAGACCCTGGAGCAGTATTCATGGTAGTTCACATCCCGACTGCCGATGCAGTGAAGCAACGCCACACTTTCCGGCGGGCGGGTAAACTCATGGAGTTCATCCCGTATCAGTATCTGACCGCCCGTCGGTCCCGTGGCGTTGCTGATTCGTTCAAACTCCAGACTGGTGTAAACATTCGGGAATACACCATATCCGAACTGCTTCATGGAAGAGGGGTCCAGGGTATCGTATCCGGTTGCCAGGATAATACTCCCCACCCGAACCTCCAGGATTTCGGGACCCATTGAATGATCAATGGCCTGCGCTTCACAGACATGAACACACTCCATACACTCACTGCATTCCTGACAGTTGAGACATCGGGCAGACTCTGCCGCAGCCTGGTCCTTGTCAAATCCTGCGGCCTCCTCCTGAAAACCCAGCCGTCGCTTGTTCGCATCCATATGAGTCAGGGTCTGCCGGGGCCTGATCTCAAGATCATCCGGAATATCTTTATAGGAGGGTGAGTCCCTGGTGTCCCTGGCTGTTAATCCCTCAACAGCGTCTGGCATATCCATGCCACTCAGGTACTGATGAATCCCTTCTGCTGCCCGATGGCCGCCGGCAATGGCCTCCACCACTGTTGCCGGCCCGGTCACTACATCCCCTGCGGCAAAGATCCAGGCCTCATCTGACTGCATCGTGTCTTTGGCGGTGATAACATTGCCCCGGTTCGATAACCCGACCCCGGTGTTACCCAACCCGTCCGGGAGGTCAATCTGTTGACCGATGGCGGTGATCACACAGTCACAGGGAATCACAAACTCCGAACCCGCAATGGGTTCGGGCCGCCGCCGCCCACTGTCATCCGGCTTTCCAAGCCTGTTTTCAAGACACGCCACACCGCTGACCCTGCCCTTCGTATCAATGACCCTCACCGGTGATACCAGGGGTTTGACGACCACACCTTCCTCTTTGGCACCGATGATCTCATCTTCATATGCCGGCATCTCAACTTCCGTACGCCGGTAGGCCAGGGTCACGGCCTGAGCCCCAAGTCGAACCGCCACCCGGGCGGCATCCACTGCCACATTGCCGCCGCCCACGACCACCACCTGTTTGCCCGGACAGTTACGATCTCCGTGGTTCACCAGGTTCAAGAACTCAATGGCATCCAGAACACCATCAAGATCTTCATTGGGAATGCCCAAGGTCATGGCACCCTGGGCGCCGATCCCCAGGAAGATCGCATCGAACCGGTCCTCTTTCAGGCTCTCCAGGGTGACATCCCTGCCGAATTTCACATGGGTTTCGATCTCTACTCCCATGCGCTGG
Source organism: Desulfobacteraceae bacterium (assembly GCA_004796375.1). GTDB lineage: Bacteria > Desulfobacterota > Desulfobacteria > Desulfobacterales > Desulfobacteraceae > MADRE2. The sequence continues at coordinate 8,443 of QZLA01000206.1, read as the reverse complement.
ATATAGTTGATTTCCCTGTCCAGGATTTCCGGCGGCAGACGGTAATCCGGAATCCCCCATCGCATCATCCCGCCGGGTTTGCGCGACGTTTCAAACACCTTGACCTGGTATCCCTTTATTCTCAGGTCATACGCCACGGTCAAACCGGCCGGTCCGGATCCGATCACTGCAATTTTCTCGGGCCTGTCATCAATCGGGGGCACAGCAAGGGTATCCATGTCCACCTGATCCGCTGCAAACCGCTTCAGATCACGGATCGCTACAGCACCGTCAACCTCCCTGCGCCGGCAGGCTGTTTCACAGGGGTGGGGACAGACACGTCCAAGAACTCCGGGAAAAGGAATCTTCTCCATGATCAGGCGGACGGCTTTCTCATATTCCCCCTTTTTAATCAACTGGATATAGCCCTGAACATTGGCATGGGCCGGACAGGTTTCAACACAGGGGGCCCTGTCCTTTTTTTCAATGCAGAATGTGATGGGAACCGCCTGGGGAAATGCCCGGTAAACCGCTTTTCGCTCTCCTAACCCCTCATCCCATTCACTGGGTGAGGATACCGGGCACACTTTGGCACACTCTCCGCATCCCGTACACAGATCCTCTTTCACAAATCTGGGTTTTTTCCTGATTTTCACCTGATAATTGCCAATATATCCGTCCACCTGTTCCACCTCGGCGTAGGACAGCAGCTCGATATTGGAATTCTGAGCGACCTCCACCATCTTGGGCGTTCCGATGCAGGCCGCGCAGTCCAGGGTGGGAAATGTTTTGTCAAATTGAAGCATGTGACCACCAATGGTGGTGGACTTCTCAACAAGATACACCTTGTGGCCGGAATGACCGATATCCAGGGCCGCCTGCATCCCGGCGATACCACCGCCCACTACCAGGATATCGGGATGGACCCCAACATGCCTGGTATCCAGTCCATGGTGGTGTTTGACCCGGCTTACCGCCCCTGAAATCAAGGTCTTGGCTTTCCGTGTTGCAATGGTCTCATCCAGCGTGACCCAGGACACCTGCTCCCGGATCGAGGCCATCTGAAAAAGAAACGGATTGAGATCGGCCCGCCTGCAGGCCGCCTGAAATGTCTTTTCATGAAGCCTTGGAGAACAGGAGGCCACCACCACCCGGTTCAACTTAAAATTCCTGATATCCTGTTCTATCATCTCCTGACCTGGATCGGAGCACATGAATTTGTAGTCCCTGGCCACAGTGACACCTGCCAGGGACCCTGCAAACTCAGCAACCGATTCCACATCCACTTTGTGGGCGATATTGATTCCGCAATGACAGATATAGCAGCCAATCCTCAATGACATTGGTGTTCCCCCCCGGCTGTTTTCCTGGATTGCTTTTTCAATACTGAATCCACCGTATGGACCAGTTCTTCAGCTTCAGGTGGTTTGAACAGATATCCGTCCGGCTTGGGCAGCCCGGTCCTGGGAAGCGTATACTCAATATTCTGGAGCTGGAAATATGCTTCCTTTGCCAGGGTGGACAGCATGATCACCGGGATCATCTTGAATTTTTCATGGTGCTTGAGCTGACGGTACATCTTGATTCCCTGTTGCTTTTGCATCATCATATCGATCACGATCAATGATGGGTGTTCCACAATGATTTTTTCCATGGCGATCTCAGAATCCGGGGCGATATGGACATCAAAGGCCCTTTCCTTTAAAACCGTTTCCAAGAAAACCTGCAGTTCAAGGGATTCGGCCAGAATCAGTATTTTTTTTTTAGCTCCCATCCTGACCTGAATAACAGCATAAAGTATGCCACACCGCTGATATCAATGCTTTTGGCGCTATACTCCACAATGGGTGGACTACTTTGGCCAGGTGAGGAAAAAACGTTGCTGATTTGCAACTTATTCTCTACAATAGAAGGAAAAAATCCTCTTTGATAAAAATAAGTTATCCGTGTTGCACAACACATTTGAAACACCATGCAACAAGGGAGATCCCGTCATGTTTATCGACAACAACGAATTTCAGATTATGGTTAAGAAATGGTTCCAGATTTTTGATCACCTGAACATCGGGGCATTCATCACCGAAGAGAAAAAGGTCAAGACCCTGAATCGTAGCGCTGCGTTAATCATGGGCGTAAAGGCGCCAGAGGTCAGGGACAAAACCTGTCAAAAGTTGTGCTGTTCCATTCCCTGCCATGGGCGGTGCCCTTTCCAGGGCGGCCTGTTCCAGGGAACGGAGTGTCCGAATGTGGAGATCATCAACGGCCATGGCACCAAACACATGGTGACCCGGTTTGTTGTCCCGCTGCATTCCAGGTCCAGAAAGATCAAAGGGTGTTTTACGGTGTTGCAGGATCATTCCGCCCTGACCGAACTGATCCAGCGGGTGGAACATCAGGAGCGGACATTAAAAATCATTTTTGACAGTATTGATACCGGGATATTCACGGTCAACAAGGGCGGCCATGTCACCTTTTTCAACAAGGCCGCAGAAAACATCTCAGGGTACAGCCGCCGACAGGTATTGGGAAAAAGCTGCACCAAAGTCTTCGGCACCACAAACGAGATCTGCGATCATCTTCTGTCAAGGACGGTCAGGGAGGGTCAATCCATCGTCAACCAGAAAGGTGTCATACACTCCCTGGAAGGAGAGAATATACCCATCCAGGCCAGTTATATCCCATTGAAAAATGAAAAAGATATCGTGGTCGGAGGGTTGGCTACCCTCCGGGATCTTACGCTGGCGCACCAGCTGAACCGGGTGATTAAAAAACAGTACTCTTTTCATGACATGATCGGAAAAGATCCGGCCATGCAGAAGATATTTGAAAAAGCCTCGGTGGTGGCAGCAACAGATGCAACGGTTTTGATCGAAGGCAACACAGGCACAGGAAAGGACCTGATGGCCAAAGTGATCCATTCGGCCAGCCGACGTACAGACCAGCCTTTTGTCAAGGTGAACTGTGCGGCCATCCCCAAAGATCTCCTGGAATCTGAAATGTTCGGGTATGTCAAGGGCGCGTTTACCGGTGCAATCAAGGATAAACCGGGCCGTTTCCAGGAGGCGGCCGGAGGTACGATTTTCCTGGATGAGATCGGCGATATCCCTCTGGAGCTTCAAGCCAAACTGCTCCGGGTGCTCGAAGACAAGGAGTTTTATCAGCTGGGCAGCCGCCATACACTAAAAGTGGATGTCAGGATTATCTCTGCAACCAACCGGGGCCTTGAAACACTGGTCGCCGGCAAGCAGTTCAGGGAGGACCTGTATTACCGGCTCAATGTGCTGAGGATTGTCCTTCCCAACCTGACCGAACGCAAACCCGACCTTCCGCTCCTGATCCGGCACCTGCTCAGAAAACTGTGCGTAATAAAGGGGTATGAGTGCCCCGGCATCAGCGAACCGGCCATGGCAATCATGCTCAACTATGACTACCCGGGCAATGTAAGGGAGCTGGAAAATATCCTTGAGCACGCCCTGATCATATGCCAGGAGGGCATCATCAAACCCAGACACCTTCCGGTCCATGTGCAGAGCCGCCTCCAGGGCAGAAATCATGCCGCGGGTAATTCAGCAGTGACTTCCAAGCACGACATAGAGGCCCAGCAGATTGCTGAAACCTTGAAAACATATCACGGGAACCGGAAAAAATCAGCCCAGGCCTTGAACATGAACCGTACTACGCTCTGGCGGAAAATGAAGCAGTACAATATATCTTGAAAATCCAGGAGGAAAACGTGAAGATGGATACCATCGCTTCAGACAGCGGATATGGATTCAGTGTTTGATTAAACCCGGATTTGATAGTACAAGTGTTAGCTGCTGGCTACTAACAAATTAATATATCCGGAGATACCCCATGAAAGTAACGGTTTGTGAGCTTCCCAACACCTGGACACGGGATGAACAGATATGGCAGGACTTGATTTCCCATCTGGAAACAGAACAGCCCGACCTGCTGCTGTTACCTGAAATGCCCTTTTATGAATGGATTACACGGTCAGACACCCCCGACCCTGCCCAATGGGAAAAAGCGGTCAAGGCCCATGAAGATTTTGAACATAAGCTGGATGAACTGCCGGTTCCGTTTGTGGCAGGCTCGCGCCCGGTGAATATTGATCACACCTTTTTGAACCAGGGATTTATCCGCCCCCGGAATCAGGCCCTGATCCCCTGTCATGAAAAATACTACCTGCCGGATGAACCCGGATACTATGAAGCATCCTGGTATTCCCGGGGTAACGGAAATTTTGAACGGGTGTCAATCAACGGGGTGAATCTGGGATTCATGATCTGTACGGAACTGTGGTTCACCCACCGTGCCCGTGAATACATGGCCCAGGATGTCCATATCATCCTGTGCCCGCGGGCCACGCCGGAGTCCGAGAATGATATCTGGGTGCCCGGCGGCCGGGCGGCAGCCATCGTGGGCGGGGCATTCTGCCTGTCATCCAATTATAACGGCCCCAATGTCCCGGGGGAGGATTTTGGCGGAACCGGCTGGATCATTGAACCGGAGCGGGGAAAGATCCTCGGGCTGACTAGCAGTGACAACGGGTTTGTCACACTTGACATCGATCCGGAGGACGCCCGACAGGCCAAAGAAACCTATCCGAGGTATGTTCAAGGAGACGGTTGATCAGTTGATCACCGGGATGTCGTCCATCCGCTCAGGCGCCTCTTCGGGTTCGGGGGGCAGAAACAATGCCTGGGAGGTCTTTCCGTCCACCAGTACCCTGAACGGCCGCTCAAACGAGATGTGCTTCAAATAGGTGGTCTGGGTGGTGCACTCGTGGGTCCCCAGCCAGTCATAATTGATAAAATCATCTCCTTTTTCCGAAACGGTGATATAACTGATGCCCAGGGAGGTGATGTTCTGAAAAAAATGGGACCCCTGGGACGGATCGGCCTTGATGCTCTCAATGGTGGTCTCTACCATGACACCTACGTTTGAGATATCATTCCACACCACGGGGATGCCCAGCCACCTGTCGGATGATCCCCACCGGCCCGGACCGATCAGTACATATTTTTTACCCGTGTCGTTGAACATGCTGTTGATCCGGTTGATCTCCCCGGCAATCTCAACAGTTTTAGAGGGATTGAAGGTGGCCGGATCCACATAGATGATATCGCTGATATCCTTGTAATCGCCATTCCCGAGAGACATGCACGAATAGCAGAACCCCTTGGGGACATCCTTGGTATCGATCTCCACACCCAGATTCTGTTTGTACCGCCCCATGGGTCGGATCTGGAGCAGGGACAGCTGGGGTTTGGGGGTATTTGCATCCGGCAGTTTTACCGCAAATTCAATTTCAACGGATGTGCCCATCCATTTGCTGCCGATCCGGGTCACCTCTTCGAGGATTTTTGCCAGGGGAAATGAGTTGTGCTTCAGGATATGGGCAAAGGTCAGAATGGGAAACCCGCGTTTAGAAAAGGAATCCCTGATCTTGTTGTCCTGGACATGAAAGGTGGAGCACAGTGCCTGGACCATGGGGTGATCCGTGGCCGAATTAATCTCCACCCTTTCAAGGGTCAGATCATCATTGATCTGGTTGATGAACTGATGATTCTCCGGGAACGTGTCCATTTTCAGGGCGTAGAAAATTTTCTGTGAATTTTCCAGGATATCCGGTACCACAGAAAACTGGGGTAGGAACTGCGGATATTTGGGACAGAACCGCAGGGTTTTGCCCCCCTCCATGACAATTTTCCCCAAACCCAGGGCGATGTAGGTGATTCCCTCCTCCGATTTCAGGTGTGAGATCGGATAAAAGTTGTAAGACTGGGCCACACCCGAAATGGCCGGATAAAAATAGTTTTCATACCGATGGCCGGTGACCTCCTGGAGAATGACCGCCATCTCTTCATCCTCGGTCCGATGCATGGTGCTCTTGGCATAGGAACGGGGTGCCTTGAGATAGGTGGAGGCATACACCAGCTTGATGGCCAGGACAAGCTGTTCCAGCCGTTTTTCAAGGCTGGGGTCGGCATTGGGCAGCATATAGGTTTTATACAGCCCGGCAAAAGGCTGATAATGGGCATCTTCAAACAAGCTGGAGGACCGCACGGCAATGGGAAAATTCACATGCCTCAGGTAACACTCCAGGTTGGTCTTGAGCCAGCCCGGGAACTGGGCCTCTATGAAATGTTCTACAATATACTCATCCGAGAGGTCTTTGTCGGCATCCAGCAGTACAGACAGGTTATTATCCTCCACAAAGGAGGTAAACCCCTCCGTTGCAAGGACAAAGGTCTTGGGGATATTGATCTCCACATCCGGAAAGGTATCGCTCAGGTAGGTCTCCTTCTTCAGTTGGGACGCCATGAACGCCAGCCCCCTGGCCTTGCCTCCCAAGGATCCTTTACCGAATTTCATGAAATCCGTGTCTGAATCAAACTTTTCCGCGTCAAAATTGATCACCACCCCTTTGCTGGATCCGCGGCGCCGCTGCCGGATGCTGTCAATGAGAAATTTCTTCATGGCCATGGCACTTGAAAAATCGCTGACCTTATAGGGCTTGAGCTTAATTGCAAAATCGATCTCAGACCGGGCCATCAGCCACCTGGAAAAATCGTTGTTCTGTGCATGATAGCACATCGATTCGTCAGGGATATCCCCCAGCAGCTTTTCCATGGTCCGCAAATTGTTTGCCCTGGCGATCTCCTCTCCTGAAGGCATCTTAAAAATAAAAGGACCGAACCCGAGAGAATCGGTAAAAAACTTACGGATCCGTTCGTGCAGGCTGATGGAATTCTTATTGATAAACACAGATGGAATGCGCGTCACCTCTTCCCGGATCTGCTCCTCCGTGCTCAGGGTCAACAGCGGTAGCTCGGGCATTTCCGATTTGATTTTCTTGAGAAGATCGTACCCGGCCTTTTCATACACCTTACCGCCCTTGGGAAACCGCATATCGGAAAATACGGACAACAGATAGGGTTTGTGGGTATTATACAGGGCCAATGCCTCTTCATAGGTACGGGCCAGAAGGACTTTGGGGCGCGCCCGCATCCTGAGCAGACGATGCTCTTCATTAATGGAATCGTCGATTACACTCTGGGTCTGCATCACGATCTCCTTATACAGGACCGGCAGAAACGACGAAAAATGGTATGGCGAATCCTCGACCAGGATGATGACACGGACATTGGCATTCTCCGTGTCAAAGGTCACGTTCATCTTATCTTCCAGATTCTTGATAATGGCCAGTAAAAGATCGGCATTCCCCCCCCAGATATAGATCCGGTCAATGGCCCCTTCGCTCTCATGGCTCATGATATACCGCTGAAGGTCTGCTGTATTGTGGATCAGCATGAATATCGGCAGGTCTGCATATTCCTTTTTCACCTCGGCACCGAACTCATACACATTCATCTCATCCAGGCTGGGCATGGCAATAATCAGATCAAATTTTCTGTTGGCCAGTTTTTCAAAAGCTTCACTGGCCGATGACACCCAGGTCAGCATGGGAGGCTTGGACAAATTCAATCCCTTGTATTCGCTGATTATCCGGGTAGAAAGCCGCCCCTCCTCCTCCATGATGAACGCATCATACGGACAAGATACCAAAAGGATGTTTTCCACCTTCCTGGCCATGAGTTCATGGTATATTTTAAAAAACGGATCGTGCATCGTGTGTATCGATTTATTCATAACGAATACCTTTAAGGATAATATGCTTCTGGATGATTACAAAACCTTATAAGTATATTATGAAATGTTTTGGCTTGTAAAGCCCGATGTTGCCTCTTCCTGAACTGGGAACCCTATATTGGAGAGTCACTTGAAAACGGCGGTTATACTGCCGTCCTTGTTATGGAGGCACTGAAGTGAAACAGGATAGACACTGTCCGGGGATATGTGAACACCAAGGAATTTGATCAGGCTATATCGGCTTGTACCGGGTTCAAAAGTATATGCCGGACCGGCTTGAAGATATTGAATTCATGACCCCGGTACTTGCCCACCAGGATCGCCATGTCTGTATATCCAAAACCCATCCCCATGGATCAGATGGAACCGCTGTAAAAATACCAGCCCAATCCCACCGTAAACAGAAAATTCCCCCATAACCCGTGCTCCAATGCAACAATAGGCAGTGATTTTGAGCGATGATAGCGCCAGGCAAACAAGGCACCGCCCAACCCGGATAATATCGGTGCCATCCAATTGCCGTAAAACAGGTGAAACATGCCAAAACTGATGGCATTCAGAGCAATCATCAGATGCGAGCCTCTGAACAACTCCTGATATCGATCAAAATAAAAACACCGGAAGATGATTTCCTGGGGAAGGGCCGCCAGGATCGGATACAGCCCCATGACAATCAGCCAGATCAACGGTTTCTGTCTTGGAAAGCTAAGAAAATGGTCTGGCATTACCATCCATGTGTACCCTGCCATGATCGCCCCCGCGCAGAGGATTACCATGGAGATCTGCCTGAGTTCCACTCTCAATG
>QZLA01000201.1 GCA_004796375.1 Desulfobacteraceae bacterium | reverse complement strand
TGTGAGCCTCGGGGTCGGCTGTGAGCCTCGGGGTCGGCTGTGAGCCTCGGGGTCGGCTGTGAGCCTCCGGGTCGATTACTTTCCCGATAATGGGGAAGTAACTCCCCACCGCTTACCACCCCCTTCTCCACCAAGGATTTGGCGCCCTGCAAAGTTGACCCGTTGAGACAATGGGGCGAAACCACCCCATCAATATGACATGCTTTTAATGAATCATAGTATTTGGCATAGAAATACAAGCAGTTGCATGCATGCCCACGCATGGCACATATCTTGTAAAGCCAAGGAGAGGGCCAACATGCGGCCTGGCTCCGATGGCACAGGATTGATCATAACAACGTATTAAAAGGATTGAGAACACTGATGACCGATACAACACTTATTGCTGATCGTATGGACAATCTGGGAGATGAAACCGCTTTCAAGGTGGGCGATGATATCCGGCGCGCAGAGGAGAACGGGCTGGATGTTATCCGGCTCAACCTGGGCGAGCCCGATTTCAGCAGCCCGGAAAACATTAATGCCGTCGCCATTGAGAACATACGGATGGGGAATGCCAACTACTGCGATCCACAGGGGATCATGCCGCTGAGGGAATCGATTGCCCGATATGTCCATAAAACCCGGCAGGTGGAGATCGATCCTGACCAGGTCGTGGTCACCAGCGGGGGAAAACCCCCCATCGGATACTCCGTACTGACCTATGTCAACGCGGGAGATGAGGTGATCTACCCCAACCCGGGATTCCCCATTTATGAATCATGGATCAGGTATGTCAACGCCGTGCCGCGCCCTCTCACCCTGAGGGAGGACAAAAATTTCCGATTTGACATTGAGGACCTCAAGCCGCTTATCAGCCGGAAAACCAAACTGATTATACTGAACTCTCCGTCCAATCCCACCGGGGGAATGCTGACCCAGGATGATCTGGATGCCATTGCTGACCTGGCTGCCCGGAATGCTCATCCCCATTTCAGAATTCTTTCGGACGAGGTCTATGAAAAAATCATATTTGACAGCCGCGAGCATATCAGCATTCTTTCCAACCCGCGGGTCACTGAACATACGATCCTGATGAACAGTCACTCCAAAACCTATGCCATGACCGGATGGCGTATCGGGTATGCCGTACTGCCCACGATTGAAGAAGCCAGGCTCTTCAGGCAATGGAACATTAATACCTGCTCATGTGTGCCGCCCTTTATCCAGGCGGCTGCCCAGCAGGCAATTGACGACCCGGCAAACGATACCGAGGTTGCACAGATGACCCAGCAATTCGAAACCCGCAGGGATGCAGTGATCCAGGCATTAAATGAGATTCCGGGTATCTGTTGCATGACCCCGGGCGGAGCGTTCTATGCGTTTCCCAATATCAGCGGCATCTGCCAAGCGCTCGGGATACTGGAACACTATGAACGGCTCAGGGAGCAAGGGCTCAACCCGATCCAGCCGGCCAGCATGTTCCAGCTGTTTCTGATCTATCATCATGGTGTCGCCACTGTGGACCGATCCAGCTTTGGTTCGCTTTTCTGTGAAAACGAACATTATATCCGCCTATCGCTTGCCTCTGATCTGGACACCCTTGAAGAAGGGGTCAGGCGAATTGGTGCCGCATCATCAGACACTGAGGGATGGGCGCAATTTAAACAGGACTACAAGGATTTAATCTGCCAATAAACATCAAACCACCAACCCATTTATCCAAAGGAAAAATGACCCATGAAAAAGAAGTTGACTCGATTTGATTTTCAAAACATGAAAGAGGCCGGTGAAAAGGTCACCTGGATCACCGCCTATGACTACTCCACCGCCATGTTTGCAGAAAAGGCCGGCATGGATATGCTGCTGGTCGGGGATTCTTTGGGCATGTGCATTTACGGATACGACGGCACCATCCCCGTGACCATGGACCAGTGTATCGTGCACAGTGAAGCCGTCAGAAGGGCCGCCCCAAACACCTTTATTGTCGGGGACATGCCCTTTTTATCCTATCAGGTCAGTGTTGAGGATGCGGTACTCAACGCCGGGCGGTTCTACAAGGAAGCCGGGGTGGATGCCATCAAGCTCGAAGGCGGCAAGCGGGTCTGTCCCCAGATCGAGGCGATTTCCGACGGGGGGATGCTGGTGATCGGCCATATCGGCCTGACCCCCCAGAGCTCGGGCCAGCTCGGCGGTTTCAAAGCCCAGGGACTGACAGTCGATTCCGCAGAGGCGTTGATTGAAGACGCCATTGCCATACAGGAGGCCGGTGCATTTGCCCTGCTGGTCGAAGCCGTCCCCCCCGAGGTCTGCAAAATCATCCGGGACACACTGACCATACCGGTTTACAGCATTGGTGCGGGTGTGGATGCAGACGGGCAGCTGATGATCTGCCACGATGTCCTGGGAATTTTCCAGGCATTTACGCCGAAATTTGTCAAGCGCTATGCCGAAATCGGTGACCAGATTGAATCGGTATTTAAAGAATATGTTGCCGATGTAAGGGGTGGTGCCTTCCCTGAAGATCAGCACACCTACAGAATGTTGAAGGGAGAAGAGGAAAAACTGCAAATCCGATTGGCATAAGCCGGCCGTCATTGAAAAGGAATCGACAACACCGACAGCCTAAGCAGTACACACCCATAAACTGACAACAAAACGGAGGGAAAGATGGAACCAAAGATGCATCCTGCAGTCAAAGATCTGCAAAGTGACATGAACAAGGGCAAGCTGAGCCGCCGGGAGTTTATCCGCATGTCCACCCTTTTGGGGGTATCTG
>QZLA01000224.1 GCA_004796375.1 Desulfobacteraceae bacterium | reverse complement strand
TTTAATAAGGATGATGAAGCGGTTGATCTCACCCGGCTGGAAGGAAAAGCCTTGAAGCATTTCAGGCGGCATATGCAGCTTATTTTTCAGGATCCTTATGCCTCACTGAATCCCCGCATGACCGTCCGTGACATTATCGCCGAACCCCTGGAATGCCAGACACGGTTATCCCGGGAACAGATCGATGAAAAGGTACAGGAGATTGCAGGGATGTGTAAATTGAACATTGAACACCTGCGCAGGTTTCCCCATGCTTTCTCAGGCGGACAGCGTCAGCGGATATGCATTGCCCGGGCCCTGGTCACCCGTCCGGAGTTTGTGGTCTGTGATGAATCCGTATCTGCTTTGGATGTGTCGATCCAGGCCGAGGTGATCAACCTGTTGATGGATCTCCAGGAAAAGATGGGACTGTCCTATCTGTTCATTGCCCATGATCTGTCTGTGGTGGCCCAGATTTCAACCACTGTCGCTGTTCTCTACGTCGGCCGCCTGGTGGAAATGGCCCCCACCAGGAAGTTGTATTTCAGCCCGAGGCACCCCTATACCTGGGCCCTGATGTCAGCCGTGCCCACCATTGACAAAAACCTGCCGTTTGAGCCGATCAAACTGACCGGTGAAATCCCCAATCCGGCATCACCACCCCCGGGATGCCGTTTTCATACCCGGTGCCCCTATACCACTGATATTTGCAAAAACACCCCACCCGATTGGCAAGCCGTAGATAGGGATCACATGGTGGCATGCCATCATGCACAGACCCTCCAGCTTGGCCAACGCCCGGATGAATATAAAGCCGCGGCTTCGTAGCCCCCGACTGATGATAATAACAAAAGGACACCCGATCGATGAACAAAGCACTCCTCATTCTGGTTGACGGCTGCAGACCGGATATTCTGGCTGCCGCACCCGCATCATATATCAACAGCCTCTCCCAGCAGGGTGCCTGGACATATAATGCCCGGACAGTCACCCCCTCCATCACCCTTCCGGTCCATTTCTCGATATTTACCTCCATGACCCCGGGGAATCACGGTGTTGAAACCAATAGTTCGGGTGCCCCGGTATCTGACGCTGCTGTCGGCTTTTTCCAATGGGCCAAGTTCCATGGCCGGTCCACCGCCATGTACTATAACTGGGAGTTTTTACGACAGCTCTCCCCCCCGGGTTACCTGGATACCGCCATCTATCTGAACACTGCCATGGATCCGGACGGAGATATGCGGATATCCAGGGCCGCGCGCCATGACATGATTGAAAACCGCCCTGATTTTGCCTTTGTCTACTTTGGTGTCCTGGATGAGGCCGGGCACGCCCACGGGTTTGAATCCGACGCGTATATTGCAGCAATGCAAAAGGCGGATCAGGCCGTGGAATATCTTGTGGAAGGGTTGATTTCAGCCGGGATCAGGGATCAGTATACCATCCTGTTCCAGAGCGACCACGGCGGTATCGGTCATGATCATAGTACCCCGGTCCAGGAAGTCATGACCATCCCCTGGTTCATTGTTGGAAACGGTATCCAAAAAACAGAAATCCGAAAGACCGGGGTATCGGTTATCGATACTGCACCGACCCTTGCCCGCTGCATGGGACTTCCCCGCCATCACCTCTGGCAGGGGAAAATGATTCAGGAAGCATTCATACCAGGCACAGATCCCTGATTTTTGCCATTGCAACGTGGAAATCCAATTCTGTTGGAAACAGGCAGTCGTGCCTGGAGTTGGGAACAACATGAATTTCCCTGCTCCTGGCACTGTCTGCCGCAGTATAGATTCCCTGGATGACCGCTTCGGGTATCACCTCATCAATTTCTGCGGCAACAATCAACAGGTTCCCTTTGAATTGCGACATAATCGGGAATGCGTCTGAATCCTTCCAGCTGCCGGGTGCCCGGATGGCCGCAGAAAATTCAGTGCCAAAGAAGATATCATATGCCCTGGGGGTATATACAGCCGGCACCAGTAAAACCAGGTTATTCACGGAAAATATTTCCGTAAGCTTGATTGCGGTATAGCCGGCCATGCTTGCCGCGATCAGGGTGAGCGGCTCTGAGCAGGCGTGCCGGACGACTGCGGCCGCCTGCTCGGTCCTGTTGTGCAGCGTGGTATCCAGGATATCGCCTCCTGTGCCACCATGCCCGATAAAATCAAAGCTTGAAGAGGACAGGCCCTGGCTTTGAAGCCATTTGCGCAGCCTTGTGAACCGTTCCCGGGAGGATTGTCCGGCGCCGTGAAGAACAATACAATTCCCGCCCATCCGGTAACTGTCTCCCTTAAGCAGGTAATGGCCGAACGGCAGATCGAACGGTTCAGGATTCATCTCTTACCCTTTCTCATACCCATTAATGACGATATCCATTCCTCCGGTGGCCAGATCAT
>QZLA01000307.1 GCA_004796375.1 Desulfobacteraceae bacterium | reverse complement strand
TCTGACCAAAGACCGGTTTCTGTCTTCTGATATTGCAAGGGTCAAAGCACTGCTGAAAAATCACCGGATTGTGGATGCTGTTGAAAAGACAGTTGGTGAACTGTATTAAAGGGGAACCAGTTCCATATCACCCCAGAGGCCGATGTGTTCACCCATGATGATGGCAATCCCCAGGATGCCGGCGACCTGATTGCCGCGTTCAATGACCGGTTCAATATCTTTGACAGACTGAACCTGGTTGCACAGCGCGGTGGCCATGGCGTCGGCCAATGGACAGGATGTGGCATACACGGTCACGGCATCTGCCCGCCCAAAGCTTTTTGAGTGGCCGATGGTTCCGGATGAGGTGCACATGGCATAGGCCCGGGACTGCTTTTTTATATGCAGTCCTGCCTTGAGGCTCAAGGGTGAGTCCCCTGCAAAAATCGCAAATGTGGTATCTGTATTGGATTTAATGAAAATATCGCCGCCGTTTTCCACAAGGATCTCCCCGGATTCCTTCAGAAGATCCCTGCCTGTATATTCAGACATGGCGCCTGCAACCGCTGCCATAGGTCCCACATCTGCCGCCCCTGCCGCTGAAAACATATCCGTGACGATGGCCGGTGCCGGGCCGGCAAGGGGGAGGGGAACCAGTGCAGTCATAAACTCCGGGCAGACCCGGGCAAATGTTTCGATAAATCCGCGGTATTTGAGTATGGAGCGCAGGGCGGTGTCAGACAGATCGGTGTCGGCCTGGATGTGCAGATTGGTTTCCTTGACCGTGACATCAAAGGGCACCAGTCCCGGTTTCTTGTGAAACCGGCGATAGGTCCGGTTATCAAACACGGGTGACCGTCCCGGGCCTCATGTGGGAGGGGGCCATATCGATAAAATAGGAGTCGGTCATACCGGAAATATAGTCCCTGACAATCTGGGCATGGGTATGGGTATCGATGTATTCTTCTGACATACCGTTGAGAAAATCACAGAAAACCGGGGAGGTGGTGCTGCCGGTTTCAAGGTCCTTTAAAAACCGTTCAAACAGGTGGGCAAAGATCCCTTCAACCGGTTCCAGGTGGGATTTGATTTTCGGGTTCAGGTAGATCCGGGTGTAATTGAAATGCTTCAGTGTTTTCAGGGCATCAGCCACCGGATCGCTGAACCCGATAAAGGGCTGCCGCATGCTGGTGCTGATCAGGTCGGTCACCAGGTGATGGACGATGGTCCCGTTGGTGGAACCCAGTATGGCCTGGCACTGACCGGGAATCTCCTCTCGTTTAATGAGATCGAGCCGGACGGCATCTTCCATATCCCGGCCAATGTAACTGATGGTATCGGCCAAACGGACCACACATCCTTCCATGGTCATGGGGATCAAGGACAGTGATTTTTTCTGCCAGCCCTCGGCCATGAGCCGGTCAAAATCCTCAAAGGTCCGGTTTCGGGACGGTTTGAGCTGCCTGTTGAACACCTCTCCGTCGTGACAGGCAATGGCATCCATGGTTTGAAGACTCAGGTTCCACCCCTTGGCCTGGCGCTCGATCTTATCCAGGAACTGGATGCTCTGGAGGTTGTGATGGAAATATCCTGCCCCGTGCTTGTGTGTGAGTTTTGACAGGTAGCGCTCCCCGTCATGACCGAAGGGGGGGTGCCCGATGTCATGGCCGAGGCTTGCGGCCTCGATCAGGTCTTCATTCAACCCCAGGTATCTTCCAATGGTCCTGGCAATCCGGGATACCATCTGGACATGAAGGACCCGGTGGGTGATGTGATCATTTCTGATCAGGGAAAAAACCTGGGTCTTGTCGATATAGCGGGTATAGGCAAGGGAGTTGAGAATACGGTCGGCATCGGCACAAAAAGCCTGCCGGTAACCGGAATCCTGATGGGCGTCAGGATTCCGGCGGATGGCATTCTCGCTGTAGCAGGCCAGGGGGTTGAGAAACTCGGTTTCTCTTAGGTTCAGAAGCTCCCTGATCTCCCTTGGCTTGTCTGCAGCGTTCAATGGTCTGTCAACTCAGCTGTTTGGTGATGTTGTCCACAATGGTTTCAAACGCTTTGCCAAACGGGGTGTCTTGTTTCTCAAGCAACAGGGGACTGCCCTTGTCACCGGATACGACGACCTGGGTGTCAAAGGGGATAGATCCCAGGAATTCCAGCCCTTCGGATTTGGCGGTCTTTTCACCGCCGCCGTTACTGAACAGATCAATGGATTCATTGCAGTGGGGGCAGGTAAACCCTGCCATATTCTCTACGATTCCAAGAGTTTTCATCCGGACCGTCTTGCAGAATGAAATGGATTTTCTGATATCGGCCAGGGCAACCTCCTGGGGAGTGGTGACAATCACACCAAGAGCTTCGGGGATATTCTGGATGACCGTCAAGGGCTCGTCACCGGTTCCCGGAGGCGCGTCAATGACCAGAAAATCAAGGTCACCCCACTCAACAGAACCGATAAACTGCTGGATCATGCCGGTTTTGGCCGGGCCTCGCCAGATAATGGCCTGATCTTTATCCTGCATCAAGGCCTGGACAGACACCACAGACAGGTTGCCGTTCACCTTTTTGGGCATCAGAAGCTGGTTGGGGGAGATGTCGAGCAGTTCGGTCATGCCGAACATCTGGCCGATGGAGGGACCGTGGACATCAACATCCATCAGACCGACTTTATATCCCTTGTTGGAGAGGCTGGCCGCCAGGTTCGCTGATACGGAACTCTTGCCGACGCCGCCTTTCCCGCTGAGTACAAAAATCTTATGTTTAATTCTGGCCAGGCTGGCCTTGATCATCTCTTCCTGTTTTTTCATCTGTTGCTGCTGTTTGCTCTGGGAAGGGCATCCACCGCCCTTTTTAGCACTGTCAACACTGTCGTGAATCATATGTCATTGCTCCTTTGTGGTAATGCGTGTACCGTTAAACATCAGGTAAATAGTGCGCATTATCCCTGATCTGTCAACCTGAACACCTTGTCTTTTATGGGGATATTGGCGGTGAAGGAGGTGATCTCCACCCGGATATAGTCACCGGTGTCACTGGTAACGGACCAATCCGCGGGAATGGTGACCGGGTCAAAGGAAGCAAACGGGGCAAATGTGACGGCATAGGACTGTGCACCGGTGTCATTAAAATAGGAGAGGGCGGCAGGGTGGTTCAGCCGGTCAACGGTCAACCGGTATTTTCTGCGCCCGAAATCCTTTTTCAGGTCCACCACACCCTGGTTGTCGGACCGGGTGACAAGATACAGGTGTTTGAACTCGGGCACGGGAACCCGGCCGCTGAGCAGCCGGATCACATCGGACATCCGGATGGGGATGGAAAACGCATTTTCCAGTGACGGATCCGGAGAGTTAAAGGTATAGGGGCTGTGATCACCGGTATGAGAGATAAAGCGGACCGTCTGCCCGTCCGCCAGGATGGTTTCCACCGGGAACCCGGATGCCAGAAGGGTGATCCGGATTTTATCGGGCGGGACAGCCGCATATGCCAGGCGGTAGCGTTTGCGCTGGGCAGCAGGACCGGTGGTGATCCATCCCGTACCCTTACAGGACCTGATCTCCTGGTTAATGGCCTGGACGTGCCTGACAATGGTGAGGGCTTCAGGGTCCAGCCGGGGGGCAGGGCTCAGGGAAAGCGAAGCACACCCGTTAAAAACCAATAGGAGCAGGGTGAAAATGAGCCAAAACGCAGATCTGTTGGGGTTACTGCGTTTCATTGAGCTTTTGCTGCAGGGATTCAATTTTTGCATTGATCTCTCGGGTTTTGGACTCGATATTTTCCTTGAGCTGAAGAATCGCTTTCTGGTAAGTTTCAATCGCCTTGCTGTACTGTTTGAGTTCGGCGTAGGTATCCCCGAGATGCTCTACAATGGTGGCGTCAAATTCGGTAAGCCTTGCCGCCTTTTCAAGGGTTTGGGCCGCCTGTTCAAAGCGTCCCTTCTTAAAGAAAGTCCACCCGAGGCTGTCGACGATATAACCGTCATCCGGTTTGATCTCCAAAGCCCTCTGGATCAGGTTTTGGGCGGCATCCAGTTCAATACCGAGATCAGCATAGGTGTATCCCAGGTAATTCAAGGCCGTGGCGTTCTTGGGATCCAGCTCGATCACCTTTTTCATGGCGGCAATACACTCATCCTTGTTGCCGGCCTTGTCCTGGACCACGCCAAACCGGAACATCAGGGAGGAGCTGTCCGGTGAGAGTTCCAGTCCTTTGGTGAGGATGGCCAGTGCATCTTCATACCGCTTTTCCTCTTCATAGAAGTAGCCCAGATAGGTGATGATATCCACATCCTTTGGAAAATTGCCATGCTGGGCTTCGAGCCACTCTATAGCCTCCTGTGTCCGGTTCATATCCTGGTAGATAAAAGCGATCAGTACCAGGGTTTTCTTGTAATGAAGGGAATCCGGTTTGACCATCAGGTAGTGATGCAAGGCCTCGGGGAAATCCTTAATGGCTTCAAATGCAAGTCCGGCCAGGTAGTGAAGCCGGGAATGGTCAGGCACACCCTTGAGCAATCCTGTCAGGATGATTGAGGCATCTTCGAACCGCTCATCACTGATAAACACCGAAGTCAGGGTCATCAAAAGGGTCTGTTCTGAATCCACCATCTCCCCCAAGTCGGCAAACATCTCTTCGGCGGCATTGAGATCCCCGTGTTTATGGTAGAAAAGAGGCAGCTCAAGTCTGGCACGCATGTTTTCCCGGTCAATGCTCAGGATTTTGTCGTACGCGTCGATAATCCGTTGTTTTTCCACCTCGGTGGGCGGATCAGACATCTGGGCCATGTAGATATCGGTTAAATCAAACCGGGGTTCAACCAGGTCGGGTTCAAGTTCCAGGGCGCGTTCCAATGCTTCCCTGGCCGGGTCCAGTCGGTTCCGGGCCTGGTGGATTTTCCCCAGGTAATAGTGCACCACATAGTAATTGGGGAATGACGCTTTCATGCGGGTAAACAGGTCCAGCGCGTCATCATACTCTTCCGCCTCCATAAACATAGTGCCCAGGGCGAGGAAGGCATCTTTGTTTTCAGGATCCAGTGCCAGGACTCTACTGTAGATGTCCTCCATGCCGGCCTTGTCCTCGGTTCGGCTTTTCAGTTTGGCAAGGATCTCCAGACAGTCCACACTGTTTGGGTGATCCAGCACAAGCTGTTCAGCCGCTGACAGGGCCTTATCGAGTTTTTTGATTTTCAGGTAAAGTGTGATCCGCTCGATTTTAAGATAGATCGATTCCGGATCTGCTTTGATGGCATTTTTGATCGAAGCGATCGCCTGGCTCCATTGCTTTTCCCCGGCATGGAGTCGGGACTCAAGATAATAATAATAGGAAGAGGGGGCTGTGTCGACCACCACAGGCTTCGGGGCAAGGCGGGTGGTTTGCGGTTCCGGCTCATGCTTCAGGGTCTGGCTGCACCCGCTCATAAACACTGCAATTAGCATCAGCAGAACAGACAGGCGACAGGCAAGGGTATTCATATGATTCATAGACAGAGGTGTTCTCATTATCAGTTTCCGGAAGAGTGGTCATACATATCGAAGTCCGGCATGTCTTTCTTGAAAAAGGTTTTCATTTTTTTTATGATATTGTTTTCAATCTGGCGGACGCGTTCCCTGGAGATGGCATACTCCTCACCGATCTCCTGCAGGGTTTCCGGTTCATCGGAAAAGATCCTGCGGTTGAAAATGTCAAGCTCCCGATCGTTCAGCGACTCCTTGAATTCCTTGATCTTGACATGGAGAATATCCTCGATCTCTTTTTTGGCCACTTCATCTTCAGTGGAACTGGCATCTTCCATGTTGATAAATTCAATTCTCTCGGTATTGGAATCATCCTTTAACGGTTCATCCAGCGACAGGTCCCAGTTGGCCAGCCTCTGGTCCATATCCACCACCTCTTTTTCCGATACCCCGAGTTTTTCGCTCAACAGCTTGGGTTTTGGATCAAACCCCTGCTCGATGAGCCGCTGCTTCTCTTTTTTCAAGCGGAAGAAGAGCTTGCGCTGGCCCTGGGTGGTTCCGATTTTGACCATCCGCCAGTTATCCATGATGAATTTAAGAATATATGCCTTAATCCAGAAGGAGGCATAGTAGGAGAACTTCACATTTTTATAAGGGTTGAATTTTTTTACTGCCCGTACCAGCCCGATATTCCCCTCCTGGATCAGGTCCAGCAGGTTCTGCATCCAAATCCGCTGGAACTCAAGGGCAATCTTGACCACCAGCCTCAAGTTGGAGGTAGTCATGATATATGCGGCCTCGGCATCATTCTCCTCCTGGATCCGTTTGCCCAACTCGATCTCCTGCTCCCGGGTCAACAGCTTGTACCGATTGATCTCATTGAGGTAACTCTGGATCGGATCGGATTTAACCAGTGCCTTGGTGGAAGCGGTTCTTGCCTGAGATGCCGGAATTCTGAAATCTGCTTTGGTCAGCTGCTTTTCAGAAGGGGAATCTTCCATGGTCTCGTTTTTTATTGTCATAAGGATTAACCTTTTATTGAAACTCGATAAAGAGAGTTATTATATCACTATACGGTATCTTGATAAAGGGATATATTTTCAACCCGATGGCCGGCCCCATGCATTTTTTCTATGGACAAACCATTAAAAATTTGTTAAAACCTCCCTTCATTGTGCGCCCGTAGCTCAGCTGGATAGAGCAACGGACTTCTAATCCGTAGGTCGCGTGTTCGAATCGCGCCGGGCGCGCCACAATTGATTGAGGTTTTCAGATTTTTGCTGGAAACCTTTTTTATTTGGTGGCTATTATTAATGTGGTTTTTAATGTTGTTTTCCAAATTCTAATAAGCTCTAATTTTATCAGCCATCCAAACGTTTGAAATTCAACACTCAGCTTAGTCAATACTACAAGATAGAAGGTTAGGCTGTCACCTAAAAATCCCTTAGTTAATCAATTGATAATTTGGATTCGAGTTGGCCAAGAAGTGAGGATGCCCAAGTGTGGATGGTTTCTCCTGGCTTTGAATGGGAAAGGGCAAATCTCAGGTGTTTCTTTGCTCCATCAGGATTGCTAAATTCTTCATGAAGGATCTGGGCTTTATAAAAATGGGCTTCTGGATTATCTGGATCTTGATCAAGAACATTATTGACCTTGGATAGTGCCAGCTTGTAGTTTTTGTTCATTTTTGCCACTTTGACGGCCTTCAGGGTGCCTTGGAGTTGTTCTCGGGTGGTGTAGCTGGCCTTACCCCCTCCGTATAGAATGTGCACCCCTCTGCCTATCTTTTCCGAAAACTTCACGGTGATCACAGATCCGACCAATCCAAGACCTATGGCAATGAGTATGGCCTTAAGTGGAGGCAATGCGACCAGAAGGGGCAAAGATATGGGAATAGCGATCTTCACAAAAGCCAACAGGTATTGGGTTTCTTTGACCGAATCCCGGTCTGCTTCTGTTTTGATCACTATATCATCATGTTCCGGCATAATGTGGATTGTAACTGAGCGGGCTATGGAAAGTCAATGATGGCAATTATGGTTTAAAAAAGTGTGTTCTTATAGGTGGTCATATCTCCAGATAATTCGATGGGGGGAATTTCTATTTTTTTGATTGTAGTACCACCCCTCCACATTTTTTTGCAACTTTTAGGAAATCCCCACAATGCATCAAATAGTCCTGTCCTCTTCAAAATTTCGGACGGTCATTGATTAATACCGGTAATTGCTCGTGATGATTCAAACTTCCTAACCCCAAAGTAAATTCAATTGCAAAGGAATTTTGCTTTGCTGGCAGCCGGAATCCGAAAGACTTTAGTTCCAAGCGTATTTTTATGATGTACTATCACCTCTAAATTATCTATTTGAAGATACTCTGCAATCTTCTTGATTTTAGGGGGAATCTTTCTGCATAATGCATTCTTCTGGATATCAGCTTTACCTTCATATTTATTTTTGAAAATCTTATGAACCTCATCTTTTGCCCTGTTTTTTGCTTTTTTTATACTCACAGGGTTGCAACGAGTTGATAAGGGACCTTTATGTCTATAGATACCCTGAGCAGATATAAAATCAATATAAACCATATTTTTCCGATAGTACTCTTTTCCTTTTTCTTTATAACTATAATTAATTATGACATTGCCATTCATAGTTCTCTTACAAGCGCCATAGCTCTGGGCGGCGAAAACAAATCCGGTGAAGAACATAACTGCAATAACAAGATTTTTTTTCATTTTTCGCCTCCTTAAGACAATTTAATTTCAAGTAATACTGGCTCAATTTTATCAATTACGAAAATGAAGGTCAATATTTTAGAAAATATGAGGAATCAAGAATCCCAGAATATGTCTTCAACCACCCAGG
>QZLA01000357.1 GCA_004796375.1 Desulfobacteraceae bacterium | reverse complement strand
TGGCAGAGAAAAGGTCTGGGGACACGGGTTCTCAAATCCTTTTGCAATGAACACCGACACGCAACAATCCAACTGACAACATTTGAAGACAATCAGGCCAGGCAGCTATACGAGCGGATCGGATTTGTCATTGTTGAAAAGCGTGGATTTACGTTAAAAATGGAACGAAGGCCCTAAAAGTTATACACCGGGTGCACTGCAACCCGCCGGCGTTGCCCTTTATCGCTGTTCCTGGCTGGGTTGAACTCATGAATAGCGGCGGATCAGGCCTTAAATATCCATCCCATCATGATTCAGACGACGGTATTCCCTGGAAATGTTCTTTGATCACATATTGTGCGGTGCGTCCGCCTTCAAAGTAATTGCGCATCAGCAATTCTGCCAGAAATCCGGTGGTGATGAGCTGCAATCCCCCCAGGGTGATCATCACACCCAGCAGCAGAAGCGGCCGATGGGCAATGTCGTTGCCTGCCAGTTTTTCAATCAGCAGATACGCATTGAGCCCTGCCCCTGACAGGAACATGATGATCCCCAGTGCGCCGAAAAAGTGCATGGGTCTTTGAATATAGCGCCCGAAAAAAAGAAGGAACAGCAGATCACTGATCACCCGCAGTGTTCGGCTCAGCCCGTACTTGGAGGTACCGTGCCGTCTTGCATGGTGACGGACATCCATCTCTGTGATCCTGGCCCCATAAAGGGTGGCCAGCACAGGGATAAAGCGGTGAAGTTCTCCGTAGAGCCCCAGGTTTTTTGCAACCTGGGAGCGGAATACCTTCAGTGTACAGCCGTAATCATTCAAAAAGACCCCTGTGGTGTTCCTGATGATCCAGTTGGCGGCCTTGCTGGGAGCCTTGCGCCAGAGCAGCCCGTCCTGCCGTTTGGCCCGTCGTCCGGAAACCACATCCCAGGATTCCTTCTCAAGCTTTTCCAGCATCATGGGAATATCTGCAGGGTCATTCTGCAAATCACCGTCCAGGGTGGCAATATACTTGCCGCGTGCTGCCTCGATACCGGCAGCCATGGCGGTTGTCTGGCCATAATTCCGGTTGAGAGTTAAAAGCTGTATACGCGTGTCATTGATTGACTTGATGGCATCAACTGTTCTGTCCGTGGAACCATCATCCACAAAGATCACCTCAAATTCAAGGAAACAGAGGGTTTTGGAAATCTGATCGAACAAAGGGACCACATTGTCCTGCTCGTTCATCATTGGAATGACTAATGATATCATAATGACTTGATCCTCGCTAGTGCATAGCCGTGCGCCTGCTTGAGCAGTTCCGCATCGGCCAGCCTGGATAGATAACGCTGTTTTGTAAATACATAATCGCCGGGTTGAGGGTAGCGGGCCTCGAGGGTGTCCTGATAATAGAACAGAAAGCTTGGGGTTCGCACATTCCAGAGAATCGGTCGGATCTGTTTTTCACGACAATAAAGGGCGGTATCCTTTATCGGTGACTGCATCACCTTTGCCACAGGCGGTAGGATTGCCACCTGCATGGCGATGACCATAGCCGCGGCAGTCGAGATCAAAACCACATCCCTGTTCTGTTGCCAAAGAAAAATCAGGAACACGGCCAAGGCCAGCAGCAAAGACATGAAAGAAAGACCGAACAACGGCTTTGCACTGGTGATCACCTCCGTGGCAAAGTCATCTCCAATGAGTGGCAGCACCGCCGATACGGCCAGCGGCAGCAGGGCCAGAATCAGGAAAAACGCGGAAACGGGCCCGATATACCATCCTTGATGCAGGTGCTTATGTTCCTTTGCCATGAGAACCAACAACGGTGTGTATCCGTAGACCACATAGTGGGGCAGTTTGGTTCCTGAAAAGGAGAAAAACAAGAGCACAAACAGGGCCCAGATCCAGAGAAACCGGTTCAGATCCGACTTGGGCGGGGTTTTAATTACTTTGAAAACAGCTTTCAGCAAAAGCGGTGTAAACGGCATCAACCCCACCAGAAGAACCGGCAGATAGTACCAAAGAGAGCCGCTGTGGCCCTCAAACGGCGTCTGAAAGCGCTGGATATTGTGTTTGATAAAAAAGCCGTTGACAAAGGTCATGCCGTGAAGCCAGAACATGGTCAGGTACCATGGCAGGTTGATCAATGCAAATATCAGCCATCCCCTGAAAAAGAACACCGTATTTACCAAAGTGTCCAACCGCCTTTGGATCAACAGGTAGGTGGTCATAACTGCAAGGGGGATGACCACGGCCACCGGACCTTTGGTCAACATGCCCAGCCCGGCCGCCGTATAGGCCCACAACAGGTGTTTGGGGTGTTTATCCTGGTCATACCCGAAAAAGGAAAACATCGACAGGGTCAAGAACAGGTTTAACAGGGCATCGGCGATGGCCGCCCGGGTCACAAGCTGCATCTGAAGCGCGCTGACAAGAACCAAAACGGCAATCAAACCGACGGCCGGTTCCACATATCTTTTTGAAAATCGGTAAATCAGCAGGCACCAGAGTATTGACGCAATGGCAGACGGCAGGCGCATGGCAAACGCATTAAAGCCGAACATGACAGAGCTGATACCTTGAAACCAATAGATCAGCACCGGTTTGTCAAAGCGAAGCTGATCATTGAGCCAGGGGGTCAGAAAATCACGGCGATGGAACATCTCCCGGGTGGCTTCGCTGAACGCCCCTTCATCCACATCAAAAAGCGGTACCATGCCAAGGAAGGCAAACAGGGTAATCAGTGCGATAGCTATGACAGACCATTTTAGCAACTGCATGGCGACTCCCTGAACCATCGGTCCCAGACCCATGAGGTGACCACGGCACCGAGCAAACCGCCGACCATGACATCGCTGAAATAATGGGCGCCAACCACCATCCGGCTTGCCGCAATCAGAGCACCGGCCAACAGGTAGACCTTGCACCATCCGGGGTGGATCCGGGACAGTGCCATTGCCAGCCCCATGGCGGTCGCACTGTGACCTGAAGGGAAGGACAGGAAATGATAATCGATCTGAAACCAGTAAAAACCATAGGTTTCAGAGGTAAACCAGAGCACGGGCCTGGCTCTTGAAACGATGACCTTGACAATATTGACCAGGATCCCACCTGAAGCGACAGACACAAAAACAAAGGCCGCTTTTTTCGCCAGGATGGGAAAATAGCGGTTGAAGGCCAGGAAAATCATCCCCGAAGGAACCAAACAGTATTTGGAATCTCCCCAAATGTTTAAAAAGGTAAAAATTTTGACGAAAATGGATTCCTCCGGGGCGTTGTGCCAGAACTCCGCCAAAGGGATATCCCAGATATGCCAGGCCGCCGTACTGATGACCAACACACCAATAACCTGTAAAATGGTCGATTTGGAGGGCGTGTCAGCCTGGGAGAGCGGCCTGAATGATTCACCATTGATCCCGCTGTAATCAATCATCTTTGTGCCTCTATACCTACTTGGTTTGAGTTTAGGCCTGATACGGATCATCTCAGACAAGAGAGGTGATCCTGTCCTGGAAAACGTTTGTTATCCGTGCCTTATGGAGATGCCACAAAGGAGGTGAAAAAAAGGTAAAATCGGGGTGAAAAATTGGTGAAAAGCCAAGGAAGGCCAAAAAGGGGGGAAATACAGGCCTTCTTTGGTTTTACCTGGAGGCGATGATATGGGACTCTGAAATCCGGTTCAGCTCATGAATACTGTCCTTGAATGCATGAATGTCACCCGGTGCCAGATTGGCTTTTTTCAGTGTCAAACGCCGTTTCAAGGTGATGGTATTCTCATCAATGACCTGCTCAAACTCGGCGTCAAACAATGAGTTGTAGATATTTTGTGATGCAAAGTTTACCTTGACCTCAGGGTATCCGTTTCGATCAATCACCACGGTTTCCCGGATCGTAAAATCAACCGGGTTGGTATAGGATTGACGGGTATACTTTTCAAAATCGGTCAGGTACTTTTTAAAGAACGGTTTGAGTGAGAAGTGGGTTCTCTTGGTATGCCGGGTTTCAAAATCATGATATTTAAATCCTACCTTCACCTCGATCGCTTCGCCCCGGTTACCATTTTCAAGTGCTGCACTGACCAGTTCCAGTTGCTCATCGTAGTTGTCCAGGACGCGTTTGAACCGTTCCTTGAGGGTGACCTTGCTTTGCTGCACCATATCTGACCGCAGCAGGACTCCCAGGTGGTTTCCGTAATTGAACTGCCAGTCCCCCAGATGATCCGGGCTGTCAAGCGGCAGGTGAACGGTTGATGAGTAGACGGCATTATCGAAGGGCGCAGGCGGCATGTCGACAATGGTGCCGGTATCAATATCCAGCGCTTTTTCGCCTGCCAGGTAAAAGGGGTATTCCCCCAGTTGAAGGCCGGGGATGTAAAAGTAACCCACATGGTCTTTCCCGTCGATTTTGACCACAACAAAGTCGTACACCAGATTGAACCACGACGGGAATTCCGGGTCAAATCCGCCGTCTGCATTGGGTCGTGTGGCATAAACCCTGGGTGAGAATCCCGCGGCGATCAGCATCTGTTTCAAAATGACACAGATTTCGATCTGGTTGCCGCGTTTTTTATTTAACACCCGGTCGGTATTCATGGTGAAGCCAGCCAGGTTGCCGATGGATTCCAGGGTATAGTTATTTTGGACATGGGCCAGAATTCGGTCGGCTTTTTCAAATTCGGTTTTTGCGTTTTTTATAACATCGCTTGTTAAGGCTTCAATGCGGGAGATGGAGGAGAAGATGGACGGGGACATGAATGATTCCCGGGTCACCTTGGCCAGTTCTTCCCAGCCATGGGCCTTAAACAGCTTCATATGTCTGAAGTTCAGTCTTTTCAGCCGTGCCACGACCCGGGGGCTTTGCTTGTTGAACCACATGCTGTAATGAATATCAGCTTCTGGAAATCCAAACCCCTGCACCGGCAACAGATTGCTGCAGCTTGCCTCAAATCCGGAGTCTGCACCTGAGCGGATTTTTGAGCCCGTCACGTTCCCATAGGTTTTATGGATGTATTTCAGGTCCGCGTCACCCGCAAGAAGGAACCGGGCGTTTATCACGGGGATGTCCTTGTTGAAAAAGTGTTCAAAATTGAACAGCGGACTTTCATCTCTGAATGTGAGCCGGATCAGAATCTGGCATCCGGGCTCCACCCTTGGAATGATAATTTTTCTGGATCGCTTATATTTCTTTTTGATGGGAAGGGGATCAATCTGCTGCTCATCTCCGGTCTTGTCAATCACCTTGATGTCGGCGCTCATGAGAACACCCTGCTGATAGGGCAGTGAAAGGGTGCCGTACTTCACGCCTCTCTGGGTCAGGATGTGCAGCTTCTGGTTGATGTGAAAAAAGGTGGAACACCCCTCATCCGGCGAGAACCGGGGATTGATCCGGTATTCATCATACTCATATACGGCACCGTACTTTCCAAAACGGTTGAGCTGGACCGGGGCAGCGGTCTGTTCAATCGGGACAGGCGTCTTCTCATCGACACAGCTGATCAAAAGCAGGGTACACAAACAGACAGCAGCGACTAACGATCTCATTTTCCCTCCTGGTTCCAGGCACGGGCTTTCACCAGCGCCTTGTGACTGGCATTCCATTTTTTCAGTTGAAAGTCATCGGATGGTATGACGATGGAATTCTGGCGGTACGTTCGCTTGACCGATTCAGTTTCTGTATTCCAGGTACACCGGGCAAACGGCATATCAAAGGTATCCGGTTCACTCAGGCTGGCCGGAAAGCTAAATTCCCACTGATCCGTCTGGCGGAAGCGGGAAAGCTGCACAGGGCCGCGTTTGTCTGTCAGGCCGGTGTGAATCTCCTGTTTGTAAAGGTTGGGCACTGACAGCTTAAATCCTCCGTTCCCCAGGCTGAGGTAACTCTCCTGGAACAGGGAAATGTAGTCAATCATCACCCGTTGGCTGGATAGCTCCACAAGTGTTATGGCGCTGGCATCCACCCCGAGGTTGTTGAGAAGGAATGTCTTGGCAAATGCGTCATTATCCAGGGTATCCCGCCAGTTGAGCTGGCTGTAGAACCGCAGGGCCGGTTTTCCGACCAGGTCGATTCTGCCGTGGCATTTCCAGAGACCATCGGATGGGTTTTGAAAAATGGTTGATCGGGTCGTGATTTCATTCTTAAAGTCCTTATCCGGGGCAATGGTCACCAATACGGAGCGGTCCTTTTCCAGAACAAAAGCAGTCCGGCCAATCAGGTGGTAATAGGAGTTGCCGGCATGGGCCCAGGACCAGGTCCCGTCCAGGAAGCGATATGGGGCGTTGCCGAGTTTCTGGGCCAGGATGGTGTGGTTGAAGCCGTCCAGGTGGGGATAGGCTTCAATGGGTTGAAAATAGTTCCGGGTTGAAACCAGGGCCAGGGAGGAGGGGATATGATTGGACGCCAGCGTGGCCTTTAAAATGGTGCTGATCTCTTTACAGTCACCGTATCCATGCTGAAGGATGGTGGATGCATCCCGCGGGAAAAAGGCATACCGCCCATCCCAGTCACCCTGGTACCGGATTTTCTTGACAATGGTATCAAAGGCGTGGTCAACGATATCTCCGGAGGCGGTGTTTTGGATCTGTTTTCCCAGTAATTTTATGGGTTCGGACAATGCAAAGGCCTGTTTTGAGAGATCCAGGTAATGGTTTCCCAATTCCTGCCACGTATAGGAGCGGCTGCCTGACGGCGGAAAACTGACATGGAGAGCGGAATAGTATTGTTCCGGAAAAGGGGATTTTGATCTGGGCCATCGGTCTGTGACCATTTTAGAGTGGTATTTGTGGGTGTGAGTCCCGTTTTGTGTGATGGTCGATTCATTGATGGTCAGATCCTGGCCGTTTTCAATACCGAATTTCAGGTCGGCCTCTACCGGGTAGGAAAGGGCGATGGTCCTGGACAGGGCCGGGTGATCATCCCCGAACAGGAACATGCCGGTAAACTCGGGGTGAAATATCCTGTGGCGGGTCTGGACCATGATCAAAACGCCCGGGTCATATCCAGGGATATCAAACCGGTGAATGACCAGGTTGCTCAAGGGAATTTTGCGGCGGCGGATGTCCTGGGGCTGGAGTGTCCAGCTGCTGTTATCCGGGTAATAGGCGCGGGCTTTGATCTCTACTAGCTTTTCATAGGAGTTGACTTCATAGCGTTCGACATTTTCCATATAGTTGGGATTGCGCCGGTTGACCCGATACCAATCGGTCCGGGTTTTGATGAGCCGGTTTCCTGAAGACCGGATTTCAAATTCAAGATCGGTTTTTGAGTCGATAAGAACGACCGGTATGTCTTGCCATGAACTGGGCAGGTCCGTCAGTTTGTCGCCAATTTGCGACAGGCGTGTCTCAGTGTGCTGAACACATGCGCTTGAGGTCAGGATGATTGCAAGGAGAACGATATGGATTGTCAGTTTTCTCACTACAGCTTCCTTTTCTTGAAGCGAATATTTACTTGTAAATATCGATGCCATCCAATTAATCGCAGAAGGTTAATCCTAGTAGAAAAAAGTAATTGAAAGATGTGATATCAATAATACGGCGGGTTGGCAAGGAATAATTTTCACAGGTCCAGGATCTGCCCGTCATCCGGTATGATAAGCCGGTCATCAGAGATACCCTGTTCGGCAGCCATGGCTTTAATGTCGTTGCGGGTATCCATGGCATGGTCGAGCGCATCCATATGGGTTACAATGATCCTGGCGTTCGGGGCAGCCATGCAGGTATCAATGGTCTGCCGGGCGTCCATGATGATGGGTCCGCTGTCTTTGAGTGCGGCACCGCAGGAGTGGGTAATGATAACGTCCGGTGATACAGAGGAGATGACCTCTCTGACCTCATCATTAAAAATGGTATCCCCGGTCCAGTAGACGCAGGGTTCATCCGGTGATTTCAGGATGAATCCCGAGACCTTGCCCAGAATTTTGAGCCACTCCCCTGTACCATGTGCACCCCCGGTCCGGGTCAGGGTAAGCGCACCCCAATCGATACTCGTGTCAATGGCTGTGACCGATTGAAATCCAAACTCCTTGAGTTTCACATCATCACCGGGCTGGCAGTAAAGAGGGAGGTCTTTGGGCAGCACCTGCCTTGCGATATGGTCAAAGTGGTCCTGGTGAAGATGAGACACCAGAACAAGGTCAATATCTGCCATTATTTCATCGATCGGCATGGGCAAATCCACCGTGGGGTTTTTTTCATGACCGGCAAATGATTCAATACAGTGTTTTTCCGACAGCATAGGATCGGTGAGGATCACCATGCCGGCGTAGGTAATTTTGAATGTGGCGTTGCGGATCAATTGAAATTTCATCATCTGTCTCCTTTACTGGGTCAGGATCACATGAATAGGGGGCCAGCAGGCTGAATCCAAACCCGCTTCCACCGGTCTCTTTTCTGATGATGTTCACGTGCTAAAACCACAGCAGGTCCTGAATCAGTGCATCATAGCTTTGCATCACCAATATGTACCATAAACCGATTTTAATGGGAAATTTTTAATTTGAAAATCATGGGCAAGTCTGGTTTAATGCCGGTATGAGCAATCCGTTCAGAACAGCGGCCGTTCGGGGTATCAAACCCGGGGACACCTTCAGGTTCAACAGGACCTTTGCCCGGGAGGATACACTCGCTTTCGGGGACATGACCCGGGACTACAACCCGGTGCATTACGATGATCGCTGGACAGCGCTCAAAGGCTTCAGCGGCCATATCTGTCACGGTCTTCTGGTCGGTTCCATGATCTGTGAGTTCGGCGGCCAGGTCGGTTGGCTGGCCACGGGTATGGAATTCAAATTCATCGCCCCGGTCTATTTTGGTGATACTATCGAATGTACCATCACCATGAATACCGTGGAAGCGTCGGGCAGAGCTACGGCCAGTGCAGTATTCTCGAACCAGGAGAATCGGCAGGTGGCCCTTGCGCAGATGAGCGGGCGAATTCCCCTTGAAAAGGAAAAGCAGCTTCTCAAGGAGATGATGAACGAGGGGGACCCGTCCAACAAGCTCCATCAAAAGCGTTATTTGTAAATATGTCTTGACAACTTTACAAGTGTTTTGTAGAGTCTTTTTCATGAAGGGCATCAATTTACAACACCCGAGAGGCAGCGATGTTAAACCCGGACTCACCCGTACCCCTGTACCACCAGCTCGCCCAGATTCTGACTGAAAGGATCCGGGAAAAGGAAATCCTTCCAGGCGAAGCATTGCCGTCTGAGACAGCATTGGCCGGCCATTATGGCATCGGCCGCCCCACGGTTCGCCAGGCCATCGAGGTCCTGGTGAAAAAGGGCCTGGTTGAGCGAAAGCGGGGATCCGGAACCTATGTGAAAGAGCCGGGTGATCAAGTGGATCTCTTTTCACTTGCAGGCACCAGCTCGGCATTCGAAACCCGGGGGATTCAAGTAGAAACACGGTTGATCGAATCCGCTTCCCTGATCACCGTTTCCCTTGACCCGGACAATCCTTTTGCAGAAAAGCAGGCCTATTTTTTATCCCGGATCACCCGGACTGAAACCGTACCGGTATTGATCGAGGAGATCTATATGGATCCTGACCTGTTCCAGGGAATTGACCACTTTGACCTTGAGGGCCGGTCCCTGGCCCAGGTGGTGGCAGATGCCTTCTACCTGGTTCCTGTGGATGGCCGCCAGACCTTCAGGATCCAATTGACATCGGAAAAAGAGGCCCGGCTGCTGGGCCTTGAACCGCAGACACCCGTGCTGGAGGTCAAGCGGGAGTTGAATTTTTCTAAAAAAAGTAAGGCGGTGTTTTCACGGCTGCTGTGCCGGACAGACACCTTTGTGTTTGCCCAGCATATTTCAGCCAATCTTTAATTATGCAGTCAAAAAGAGAGTGATTATGAAAGATCGAGGTTATTTTGGCAGTTTTGGCGGGGCATTTCTACCTGAGGTCCTGGTGGCCACCTTTGAAGAGCTGGATATCCATTTCCAGGAGGTCAGAAGGGATGAGCAGTTCTGGCGAGCCTACGAGGACCTCATGGGGTCCTACTCCTGCAGACCGACACCGTTGACCTTTGCCCGGAACCTGACCCGTCATTTCGGTGGGGCAAAGATTTATATCAAACGCGAAGACCTGAACCATACCGGTGCGCACAAGGCCAACAATGTGATGGGGCAGGGGCTTCTGGTCCAAAAAATGGGTAAAAAACGGGTAATCGCCGAAACCGGGGCCGGCCAGCATGGTGTTGCCTGTGCAACCATGGCAGCCAAATTCGGTTTTGACTGCACCATATATATGGGTGAGGTGGATGTGATGCGCCAACGGCCCAATGTATTCTGGATGGAGCAGTTAGGGGCAACGGTGGTGCCGGTGACCGACGGCACACGAATATTGAAAGATGCCATCAATGAAGCATTCAGGGACTGGGTCACGAACATGGATACCACCCATTATGTCCTGGGAACGGCCTGCGGCCCCCATCCCTTTCCCCAGATGGTGACCTTTTTTCAGTCCATCATCGGAAAGGAGGCCAGGGGGCAGATCCTTGAGATCGAGGGTCAGCTGCCCCGGCGGGTATATGCCTGTGTGGGCGGGGGGTCCAACGCCATGGGGCTGTTTTCAGGATTCATGGATGATCCGGTGGAGCTGGTGGGGGTTGAGGCGGCCGGTAAAGGACTGGATACCGGTCATCATGCCTCCCGGCTTTGCTCTGATGATGCCAGTCCCGGTATTGCCCAGGGGTATAAAACCTATTTTCTCCAGGATGATGACGGCCAGATGAAGGAGACTCACTCCATTTCTGCAGGGTTGGACTATGTGGGGGTATCCCCAATTCTGGCAGATATGCATGACAAGGGGCAGGCCCGGTTTGAAGGGGCCACCGATGCGGAAGTGGTCGAGGCCCTCAAGCTGACCATGAAACTTGAAGGCATCATCCCGGCGCTGGAATCGACCCATGCGTTTGTACAGGCATTCAAGGAGGCCCCCGGCCTGTCAACAAAGGATTGTATCATCATCAACCAGTCCGGCAGGGGAGACAAGGACATCTTTACCGTTGCCGATGCCCTGGATGACCCGAAATGGAAATCATTTATCAGACAAAAGGCAGGACAATATGCTTGAAGCGTATATAAAAAACAGGCGGCAGACAAAGGATATCCTGCTCATGACCCACATTGTCATGGGGTATCCCTCTTTTGAGGCATCCATGCAGGTGGTGGAGCAAATGGTTGAGGCGGGTGTGGATCTCATGGAACTTCAGATTCCCTTTTCAGAGCCCATGGCTGACGGTCCGGTGATCCTGCGGGCCAATCAGCAGTCCCTTGAGCAGGGGGCCACGCTGGACAGATGCTTTGAATTTGCAGCCACTGTGTCCAAGCGGTTTGATATCCCGTTCCTGTTTATGAGTTATGCCAACATTCTATTCAAATATGGAATGGACCGGTTCGCAGACCAGATGCTATCTTTAGGGAT
>QZLA01000050.1 GCA_004796375.1 Desulfobacteraceae bacterium | reverse complement strand
GTCGGTACATAAACGGCCTGATCCAGGAATGCAAAGGTCATTTTTTCGGTATCAGGGTCTGCGCCGTGCAGGAAAGTTGCTTCGATAGTGGGATCTGCGCCGAATACGGAACCATCATAAGTCAGAACGTCAATGGTTACTCTTGCAGAACCAACAGCACCAGTTACACGGAAGAAGATACCTTCAGTAGTGGAACCATTCTGAACGAAGGAACCCGGAGAACCGTGGAACGGAGCAATCGCATCAGTAGACGGGGGCGGCTGGGTAGTACCGATATCGGGAAGGTCATAGTTAATCTGACCATAACCGATGGGAAGTACATGAGCCAGACCGGCAGTCGGAGTGAAACCTGCTTCAAAGTCAATCTCTTTACACAGAGTCACACCAAAGTCCAGGTCGAAGGTCATCTGGTCGCCACCTCTAAAGGTTGTACCGGAGTCAAATGAACCAACAATACCACCAGCTTTGTCACACGGAGCAAACTGTCTGATCGGCTCAGATGTGATGTTCAGCGTAGCAGTATTAGCTGCAAAAGAAACTGCAGTCATTGCAAGAACAGCAAAAACAGCAATTAGCAAACTAAAACTTTTTTTCATTCTTTTTTCCTTTTCTCTAACAATTAACAATTAACAACTTAAACTACATTTTACTTGTCTTAACTTTTCAAACAAACATTCGCGAAAATTTGTTTTTGAAACTTGAAGCTCTCATCACCTCCTTTCATACTGATTTATTGTACTACTCTATTAATATGATATAGATAATCCTTTCCTATATATTCAAAAAATATGCGGTTGTCAACAAGAACTATGGCTGTTTTTCAGCCTTTTCGCACTCCTGAAAAATCCATACATTCCGGTTGTCCACCCTGAAACTTTTTTCGATGAATCCGATCTGATTCTGCGGATCGGCATTGGTCAATGCATAACTGCCCGATTCCAGTAAACAGGAAAACATGCCGTTTGCTTCCGTGACCAGAATCATCTCTCCGGCTGCTGCATCATCATCTTCCGGTTCAATCCTGATATAGCCGTGGGAAAAACCTTCTCCTGATGTATATTGCCCGTCCTGGTCAGCATCGGTATAGAGCACACCAAAAACCGAATGTTTCCCGGTGTTGGCCGGGGATTGGCCCACTGTCATCACCAGAATATGGGCATAATATTCATGCGAACCGCCGACCAGAACCGGAACAGAATTCATGAACACTGCGCCGCAATAGTTATATATGTCGCTGAGCAGGACCTTCTGTTCCGGATCAACCGTCAGCTCTTCAGTTTCTAAAAGACTGGCCACCAGATAATCCCTGGCTTCATCAATCTCTTTGGGTTCGGTTGTTACCCAGATTTTAGCTGATTGAGCGCCAAAAACAGGTGTATCAGAAAGAATCAACACATCCTGATTGTGATAAACCTGATTCAACTCGGACAACTCGATATCCTCGATCATCTGCTGGGCCCGCTCCCTGGACTGAAGATATAATTCCATATTCATCCCAAAGGGATAAAGGGAGGGAATCGTCTTCTGCCTGATCATATTCAGATCCAAAAACAGGTCTTTGTCATCTCTGTTGATGATCTCTTTGCCCAGATCAACCACAGCCAGATAAAAATTGAGTTTCACACCGTTCAAATTCATTGATCCGGCCTTGATACTCACCCCGATATCCATGAAATCCGGGTTGAAGATGATGGGCTCCGATTCAGCGTCGCACTTTAATTCATTCTCTATCATACTTTTGTACAGCGCTTGGACCGCATCATTCTTTGTGATGTAATTCCTAAACAGCAACACGCCCAAAGCCTCATCGCCCTTTTCAGCGTAGTACCCGATTTCTTTCATCCGGTCCACAGGGGTAGATCCGTCCAATGAAACCTTGGTAAAATACCCGTTTTTTGCCATATCTTCCGCATGACCGGATGCGCTGTCGAACAGCCTTTGGTCCGGCGCCACAACAGGCAGGCCTGTATCAATATAAGGCGCAAGCGTCGGGTGGCATTGGACCAGATCATCAGGGTCTATGCCAAGATCTTCTAAAGCCTGTGCCGGGTTGTTTCTTGCTGCAATCAATTGATCATACAACTGGGATTCCATTGCGGTCATCCCGTCCCATGCGGTGACAGCAGCTGCCAACCCGACATGCAGGAGGATCAATAATGTGGTATGTAAAATAATCTTCTTCATATGTCCCCCAATACAGCAAATTCAATGCCAAAGCAGGCCCCTTGGTTGAGAAAGCCACCTAACTTGCCAATTTCTTTCATAATATAAAATAAAATAGATTCATCACTTTTATCAAGATGCCTGATGCTGATTATTATTTGGTTATCTTCAACCACCGGCTGTCAGGTTATGACCAACACCTTGATTCAGGATTTACCAATGTTTGCGCCAGAAGATACCCACAGACAGAGAGTCACCTTTTTCAAGAGCATAGGTGCCGGGCAACGTATAGTCGGCATCCAGTACATTCTCGATGGATAGATCCAGGGTAGATCCTTTAAGGAACAGATCCCTGATGCTCACTCCCGCATCTATCACCCACGCGCTTTTGCTTTTTTCATAGGTCTCTGCAAAAGGATAGGTCAGCTGGTATCCTGAAAAATATCTGGCCCCGGTGAAAATCTGAACGCGCTCTGACGGCTTCCAGTGCATCCTCAGGTTGAAGATGGTATCCGGCCCGGTATCATAGGGATACTCAAGTGTTACATAGTGGGGTTCTATTGAGCCATCCGGATTGATGATCGTGTAGTCATTATACAATTGGGTGCCCAATGGCCCCTCATTGTCTGTCAGGGTCAGTCCGGCAGAGAATGAAAAATGCTGAGCCGGTGAATAGGACAACTTAAACTCCAGTCCCTTTATCTCCTGTGAGTTGGGAATAGATACCCCGGCATATGGGTCCCCCGTGACCACATGATTTTTAATGCGGTTTAAAAATCCTCCGGCACTGAGTTCAAAAAGATTTCCTATTTTCCTGGATATCTCAACGCTCAGACTCTGAATCTCTTCAAGTTCACTTTCCTGGTTATTGAACAACTGCTTGGGGCTCGGGGTACGGTATGCCGTCCCCCAGAGGGTTTTACACACCCATGATTCCCGCGGTGTCCACACCAGCCCCGCATTGTAGCTGACGTTATCATCAAATGAATCATGCTCATCGTTACGGACCCCCAAAATGACATCGATATTGCCAATAGACCGTTGGTATTGGGTGAAGACGCTTAACAACTCTGTGGTGTAATCATTCTGGTCAAAGTTGGGAAGAAAGGCGTCGTTTTCATCCACAAGGAACTCCGGTAAAAAATTGTCCCAAAGGGTAACCCCGTTGTTCTGCCCTTTCCGGTATGACATGCCGGCAATAAAATGGGTATCCCCTGAGTCCAGTATCCGTTCATACGTGATTTCGCCGTAGGTCTCCCTTTCATCATATTCAATATCTTTGTCAATGACCTGCTTGACCGAGTCACTGGTCGATAATGACGCGGTAAAGCGCAGGGCCGCATCGATGCCAAAGGCTTTTTTCCCTTCTACTTTTATAAAACCGCTGGTGGTCTCATCCACCTCTTTCCAATGAATGTCCTGGGACTGGGAGGAGATTGAGTAAGGCCGCTTTGAGGATGACATCCGTCCGGACAGTTTAAACACATCCTGGTAGGAAAGATTGGTAATGAACTCCAGGTTGTGTCCTGCTTCCGCCATGATGTTTCCCCGCCGGTCTTCGACGGGCGTCGGCGTATCATCATCTGTCCAGAATCGGGTAATATCATCTGAGAACTGTTCTCTTTCCGTAGTGCTGGCATAGATTGAGAAAAAACCGTCCCATGACCCATTATGCCACCCGGCGTTCAGGTAAGTTCCGGTATCATTATCCTCTGACTGGTAAGTGACACCCGTTTCCGCACCATCCAGATCCCTGCCGGACAGCGGCACAACATTCACAATCCCGGCAAAGGCATCCGGGCCCCACAATACCGATCCCGGCCCCCTGACCACTTCGATCCGTTTGGTGGCATACAGGGGAATATCACTGCCCATGGATACCGGTACGGTGTCATACAGGTAAAGAACAGATTCAGGGATACCCCGCAAATAGGTATCCACGCCGGATGATGTATTCTGGATATGAAATCCGGCAATCCGGTTCAATGCCTCGGACAGCATCATGTCATGGGATTCCAGAAAATCCTTTCGTTCCATAACAGAAGCGACAGCCGGGGCACGCCATGCACTCTCTTCACGTCCCGATGCTATGGTCAGGATATCTTCGTCCTCTCCGACAAAGAGCAGAAGCGTATCCTGGGCATCCCCACCTGACGCCCAGACCTGGGTTCCAAGACAGAACAAGACCAGAACCAGGAAAACCATTCCGTGCTGCTTTGCAAATAGCATGTGTTTAAGATTCATTTGAACCGCCCGCCTGTTTAATCAGTACCCTGAACTTTGCCCGTGTCAGGCCGAGGCGTCTGGCCGCCTCACTCTGGTTCCCACTGGCTGCTTCAAGTGCCTGTACTGCCAGATTGCTCACGACCTTCTCAAGATCAATGCCTCCGGGCGGCAACTTGAACAGATCACCCTCAGGTAACGACTTTTCATTGTCAGGATTTAGAAACGAAAACACCTCTGTTTTCAGCACACCGTCCGCGCCGGAAAGAATCATACCCCGTTCCACGGCATTGGCCAGTTCCCTGACATTTCCGGGCCAGCTATGCCCT
>QZLA01000382.1 GCA_004796375.1 Desulfobacteraceae bacterium | reverse complement strand
CTGAACCCACCCCAGGATATGCAGCTGGTTCTGGGAGAACCAGGGGATCCAGCCTGTGAAGGGGCCTGAAGCAACGCCCGGCTCTGCCATGCCTGCTTCCCGGAAAACAGCCGGAGCCGCCTTTTTGGGTGAGGCGAGATCCAGGAGCTGCTCTTTCTCAGAGACAGATCTGGCAGACGTCATCGATTTAACTTCCGGGTAAGACTGCTGCCGGTCCGGCCCGTTGAGCTTCTCGGTCCGGGCCTCTATTGGCCCGTGATTCTGGTTGTCATCAAAAGGAATCTGGCCTGTAAAGATGGCCTCAAACCGGGTGGTAAATGCCTGCTCTTCCCGGGTGGCAGCCATGCCCTTTTCAGGATACAGCAGCAGGTTGTCCCTCTCCCAGATAAAGACATTGCGCACCAACGGGTTGCTGGACTCCCATGCGAGCAGATCTTCTTTTGGGTCCGGCGCCCTCAGCTCCAGCAACGCATCGGTCAGGCGCTGTTCGACCGCCTCTACCGTGGTGTGAACATTTAAAGCCATGGACCGGGCCTTATTCTCAAGGGTTTCAAGTGCGGCCCGGTTGATGCGCTCCTGTTCATGGAGCAGCAGCCTTGCGGCCACACCTGAAACAATGAGTGCCGGACCAATCAGCAATACCCAGAAAATGATGATAAACCGTTTACCTGCCATGTTGAATCAGACTTCCTTTGCCCTTGAAAATTCACGCATCTATTGGTTCAACTGCTGGTTCTTTTTCTGGTACGATTTGGTTCGCAGTTCCTTGCGGTACTTTTTGCTCATCCCTTCCTTTTCAATGACCTTTGCCTTTTGCTCCATATCCTTGGCCTCTTCCATGAGCACCTCGTCGTTAAGCTGGGTGGCCACGCTCTTGAGCTGTTTTGCAGATTGTTTCAATGCCTGGACCGCCTCTTTTTTCTTACCCTTGTCACTGAGTGAAATGGCTTTTTCCTGCTCCAGTGCGTTCAGGTTGAGCTGGTATTCACGGACCACATCCACATTGGTGGATTTTTCCACGACGGTATTGTCCTTGGAAAACCGGGCCACGGATCGGCCGTGGGCCACCTCGTTTTTAAGGGTAAAGGGATCTTCATAGTGTACCTTGGCCCGGGCGATCTCCATCCGGGTATCGGGCCTGGATTCAGGGACTTTCACCTCAACCAGGGCATACTTTTCCTGTTCCCCGTAAAGCTGGTTCATGCCCAGTTCGATATTCCGGCCCTTGATCCGGCCTTCCCGCCCGATAATGGAGACCGGTTCCACACCGGGTGGCAGGGTGATGGTCAGCCTGACCCGTTTGGCCACCACATTGAGCACATCGCCAAGCTCTGCCGTAAAGATCCTTGGAAGGTCTCTTCCCGACTCTACAAA
This sequence comes from Desulfobacteraceae bacterium, assembly GCA_004796375.1. Taxonomy (GTDB): domain Bacteria; phylum Desulfobacterota; class Desulfobacteria; order Desulfobacterales; family Desulfobacteraceae; genus MADRE2. The sequence goes on along the minus strand of QZLA01000382.1, from coordinate 3,469 downwards.
ATAGGCATTGCCGTCACTGTTCTGGGACAGGCGCGTCATGAGATCCTCATTGTAATCCGTGCCCACACCGATGGTGGTCACGGATATATTCTCTTTAATCAGTGCTGCCCCGAGCCGGCCCAGTTCCTGCGGGGTCCTGGGGCCCACATTGGCCAGGCCGTCGGACAACAGGATAATCCGGTGCACATAGCGGGGGCTTAAATGCTTCCGGATCTCGGACGCACCCTGGCTGACCCCGCCGAACAGGGCCGTACTGCCACCGGCATAGATCTGCCGGATCCGGGAGATGATCCGGGAGGTATCCTCTACCGCCTGGGCCGGGATCACGGTCTGCACATTGGAATCATAGACCACCAGGGAAAAGATATCATTGTAGTTCAGGCGCTGGACCGCTTCGATTGCCGCCTGCTTGGCCTGTTCCAGTTTCTGGCCGTTCATGGATCCTGACCGGTCCAATACAATGGACAGGTTCACCGGCGGCCGGTGTACATCGTCGGGTACGCCCGGTGCATCCAGGGTCACCTTGAGCACCACATTCTGGGACGGACCTGCAAAAAGCACCGACTTTTCCGTTTCAAGCCGGCATTTGACTTTTCTTTCCGGGTAATCCCGTGCACCGGCAGGAAGCACCCAGCACATTGCCAGTATCACCGTTACAATCAAGGCCGGGATGACCTTGGGGATGCCTGTGTTGTTTTTAATTTGACCTGTCATGATTCCTCTCCTTTTTCATACGGGTTGTGTTGAGTTTGTCTGTTTAACACCTGATCCGCATGATACAGGAACGGTTCCCGGCATGTGTCATTGGCCGGTAAAAGGCTTGTAAAAAAGTTGTAAAAAATCAATTCTCCATATGGGACAGGTCAATGGTCAGGGCATAGGCTCCGCTTTCCAGCTTGGCCTGCATGGGGTATCCGCCCTTTTCAAACACCTTGAGCATGGCCGGGTTGGACACCAGTACATCCGCCGTCATGGTGGTGGCGCCTCTATCCCTGGCAAGCTGTGCCAGCATCTGGAACAGGTAGGTGGCAATGCCTTTGCCCTGGTAGGCTTCATCCACGACAAACGCCACATCCACCACGGGTTTATCCGCATATCTCACAAACCGGGCCTCGGCAATGATGGTCTGCTGCTCATGTCCCCCGACCAGACCGACCACGGACAGGGTATCGCGGTAATCCACATTGACGTACTCCTGCATCTTGGCATGGGGCATGGTCTTGATCGGTGAGAAGTACCGGTAGTAGATGGTCTGGTCTGAAAACCGGTAGAACAGCTGCCGCATCTGGTCTTCATCCGAAGGTTTGATCGCCCTGAACCGTACCATGAGATCATCCTTGAACCGCTGTATGGTTTCGATCTCAGACGGAAAAAAGTGTGCACTGTCCGGGAGAAAGATCTGGTCGGCGTAGAGAATATTGCGTTTCTTGGCACCTTCCACCAGGACCATGCGGTCTTCGGGGTGTGCAATCTCGATCAATGCCTGGGCCCGTTCGCGCAGGGTACGCCCGCGAAGATGCGCGGTCCCGTATTCGGTGACCACCATGTCAACGGATTCGGGCAGGTTCAGCAGGTTGGGGGAATCCTCCACCGACATGCGGATATTGGCCACCCCGTCACGGTTCCGGCTGGGCAGGGCAATAATGGTATACCCGCCGTTGGATATCTCGGCCCCGTTGAAAAAATCAGCCATCTGCCCGGGGCCTGCCGTGACATTGGCCTGGCTCACATGCAGTGCCACGCTGCCGGACAGGTCCACCCGCCGGGCCGGGATCACAAGGACAAACCGGTGATTTTTACCGATCTCCATGGGATCGAACACCTTGTCGATACTCTGGAACTCCACCATGGGATTCCGGTCCAGCCACTGCATGAGTTCCCTGGACCCCAATGCATAAGCCGTCAGGGTACGGCCCCGGAACAATCCTTTTCTCCGGTTGGTCACCGCCCCGCTTTTGACCAGTTCCAGCACCGCATCGGTCACAAACGGGGTGTGGAGCCCGAGGTCCTTTTTGTTTGCAAGATACTTGGGCAATGCTTCAAACACCTGGCCAAAGGTGAAGGCCAGGCAGGATCCGTCATCAATATTTCCAGCCACATTTTCCGCCAGGCGGTCAAATACCGGGGCCACTTCAAACCGGGGGAAATACAATGGCGGTTCGGTGGCTTCCACGATCATATCAAAGTCATCCAGGGGCACAAAGGTGTCCCCAAAGGTAAAGGGCGTCTGCTCATTGATCTCAGCCACCACCAGGTCGGCACGGGCCATGGCCCGCCGCGCCACATCCACGCCCAGCCCCAAACTGCAGAACCCGGACTGATTGGGCGGTGACACCTGGACAAACGCCACATCAATGGGCACCTGGCCGGTCTTGATCAACTTGGGGATGGCGGAAAACCGCGAGGGGATCATGTCCACCAGCCCCCGGGTCACGGCATCCGAGGATACCCAGCCTGAAAAAAAGGTCCGCAGCCGGTAGGTTTTGGATTGAAGGGACTTTAATGAGATGGCATCCCCGAAACTGACCAGCTGGGTCAGGGTCAGGTCCTGGAGATTGCCCGTCTTGGCGTCCATGAGACTGTTAATCAGGGTCCGGGGCTCGGCCGCACCGGTCCCGATAAAGATATGCTGCCCGGGTTCGATCTTTTCCAGGACCTCGTCCGGGGTTACGGTTTTCTCTTTCCACTTCGGGGGTTTTTTCCTAAACATGGGCTTTCCTCTGTCAAATATTGATTCCCATCATTTTACCGCCGGATTTTTGAGTGTCAAGCGGTTCTCCTCTATCCGGAGCCGGTCACCCTGCTGCAGCCCGGCCCCACAATAGCACTCTTTCCGCCGGAAAGGGGGGTGATGGCAATCTGTGAACTGATTCTTTCCTTCAATGCCGGGACATGGGATATAATGCCGATCAATTTCCCCCCCTTCTGGAGTCCCGCCAGTGTCTCGAGCGCAGTTTCCAATGCATCTTCATCCAGTGTGCCAAACCCTTCATCCAGGAAGAGTGAATCCACCCTCACCTTTCGGCTGGCCATTCTCGACAGCCCCAGGGCCAGGGTGAGGCTGACGATAAAGCTTTCTCCACCGGACAAATTGCGGGTCGACCGGATTTCACCGGCCTGGTAATTGTCAATTACATTCAGTTCCAGGGGCTGTTGCTCATCACGAATCAACAGATACCGGTCGGTCATCTTTGACAGCTGGCGGTTGGCATGGGACACCATCAGCTCAAAGGTCAGCCCCTGGGCAAAATTACGGTACTTTTTACCATCAGCAGACCCGATCAGGGCATGCAGGCTCTCCCACCGTTGGCACTCCTTTTTTTGCGCCTCAATGTCAGCCTGCCTCTGCTTGACCCTTTCCTTGGCCGCCCTGTTCTCCTGCAGCCTGTGGTTAAGGCCGGCAATGGAATCCCGCAGATCCTTGATTAACGCCTCTTTTTCCTTGAACCGGGATTCCAGTTCTGCCAGG
>QZLA01000208.1 GCA_004796375.1 Desulfobacteraceae bacterium | reverse complement strand
TCCTTTTTTAACGGCTTTCACAATATAAAGGGACCGGGCATGTTCCCTCCCCGGCCGCTGGTCCTGATGTAATACCGTATCCGTGCCCAGGGTTTTCCAGAGGGTGTCACACCGTTGCTTGAGCTGTCTGAACTCGTCGGGTTCCAGGGAAAATGCCGCATCCGGGCCCTTGTCTGCCCGGGACAGGGTAAAGTGTTTTTCCACGGCACACCCGCCCAGGGCAATGGATGCCAGGGCAGCACTGTCATCCAGGCAGTGGTCGGACAGCCCTACCAGGGAGGTGAACTGCTTGAGATGTTTCAAAGCCCTGATGTTACAGGATTCAAGTGCAGCCGGATATTCACTGGTGCAATGAAATAACAGGATATCTCTTGCCCCGTTTTCCTCAAGCACAGCCATGGCCTTCTCAATATCTGCCAGCGTGCTGACCCCGGTGGACATGAATACGGGCTTACCGGTCTTTGCCACCTGTTTCAAAAATTCGGGATCCACGGCCTCAAAAGAGGCGATCTTATAGGCCGGGCAATCCAGTGCCATGAGCAGATCAATGGTTTTCCCATCAAACGGGGAGCTGAACAGGGTGATCCCCTCATCTCTTGCGCACTCAAACAGGGCGGAGGTATGCTCCAGGGGCAGTCCGATCCTTGAATACAGATCAAAATAGGTCTGCCCCTGCCACAGTGGTGACTGGATAATAAAATCCCTTGCAGAACTGTCTATGGTCAGGGCCTCGGGATCATAGGTCTGGATCTTAACGGCATCCGCACCCGCCTCCCTGGCCGCCCGGATGATCTGCTTTGCCCGGTCAAGGCTGCCCAGGTGGTTGTTCGACATCTCCGCAATCAGATAGGGAGGTTGATCCGGACCGATTTTCCTGCCGTTAATCTCCATGAAACCCCACGCATAAAAAGTCAATTCCGGCATTTTTTGCAAACCCGCCGTCTATATCCAGGCGGTCACCCACCATGATGGTCTTCCCGGGGCTCATATCGCGGCAAATCCTTTGAAAGGCGATCGGATCCGGTTTCAGGTGATCCCCTGAGGAAGGATCAAGGATCAGGATTTGTGATATGTAGCTATGCAATCCCAATCGTTGTATTTTCCTTTCCTGCAAGGTTCTTCGCCCATTGGTCACGATACACATCGTTTTATGCTTCATTTGCAGGTATTCGAGCACCTCTTTTTCCGCCTTACCAAGAAACAGGGTACGGCAATCATAGCCATGATAAAGCCCCAGCAGCATAGGCTTGAGAGCCGGGTCCAGGCCTGACAGTTCCAATGCGTCATCGATCAATTGTGGGTAGTCATTTCCCCGGGCTTTTTTCAGCCCCATCATGCAATTGATCCACATACCAGGGTCCTTTTGAACACCCTGCGCTTCCAGCCATTGTCCCTGCTGCTCAAACACGCCGATGTAAAACCGGTCTTGATCATACAGGGTGCCGTCCAGGTCAAACAGGATGGTATCATACCCTGCCAGAAGATTCTGATAGTCACAAAGCCTCGACATGCTCACTCCAATACCGGATCACCCGGATCCTTTGCTGCTGATCTCTTAATTCAGGGGGTCGGCCTTGATAAATGTCAATGGCGCCCTTGAGAAAATCCAGGCCGCTCAGGACCGTGAACATGATACTGCCGGCGATCCTGGGATTGATCTCTATGATATGGAGCCTGCCGCTGCTGTCCCGGATCGCCTGCAGATTAATCAAATAACTGAATTTAAGGGCCCGGGCAATTTCTTGCACCAGCGGCTCGAACGGTTCGGGATCTGCAATGGTGCCGATGGTGGACACCCCGGCGGCTGCATCCCGCTGCCTTGCAGACATTCGAATCAGATCCCCCTGTTTGGAGAACAGGGCATCAACGGTAAACTCCTCACCTGCTATCCATTCTTGAACCACTCCGTTGGATCGGCTCAGACACTCGAAATCCTCTGTATTATCAACAAACACCACCCCTTTTCCGCCCCGCCCCAGATCAGGCTTGAACACAGCAGGAGGCTGCTGTGTCTCCCTGGCTACGGGCAGGCCATGTGCCTTACAAAACGACTGGAACCGGGTTTTATACAGACACTCACGCGTTGTCTCCATCGGCGGGAGCAGGCATTTATCCCACAGCACTGGATCACCATGACAGAGCAGCCGGTCAATCTCCTCGTCGATAAACGGGATGAACAGGTCTGATTCTTCGATTTTCTTTCGGATAAAAGGAATATAAGCAGGATCACCGGCCAAAGGGGATAAAACTGCCTGATCTGCAACTGCTGCGGCCAGGGGCAGTGCTTTTTCATTGGCATCAATAGCGCAGACCCGGCACCCCAGATTTTTAAGATGCTGGATGATATTGTGGGCTGCCGGAGAAGCGCCCGCTGATATCAATACGTGAAGATCTGCCATAATCCTGTGTTGTCCGTTGATTTAAGCTTAAACCCAGCCGATCTGAACAGGTG
>QZLA01000141.1 GCA_004796375.1 Desulfobacteraceae bacterium | reverse complement strand
CGATTCTCGATGCCGGGGCGGTTCACATCATGGATTATCTGCTGGTTTCCGATACATTTTCATACATGGCCTCCAACTATCTGACCAAAGACACCCCGGCTCACGTTCTTGAAGCCTATGTGACCCTGCTTGAGAAAAGAAAGCTCAAATCTACGGTGAAAAAGTACCAGGCATTCATCCAGGAACAGGCCCAGCGGCAGATGCCCGGTATCGCAGTGGTCAGCACAGAGAAGACGGTTTTGAAAATTTACGCACGAATAATTTCCTCACTGGGCTGCCGGCCGCTGCTATTTACCAGTCCCCAGGAGGCATTTGAGTCGGTTTTACAGAATAAACCGCAGCTTTTAATTACAGATCTGTTCTTAAACGATATGACCGGGGTGACGTTTGCCGCAGAGATTCGTGAAATGTACACCCAGGAGGATTTAACGATTCTGATATCTTCACTGCAAAAGGATCTGGTCAAAGCCATGGATAAAACACCGGAGTATTTTGAGTTGATCGACGGGATTTACGGGTTTCCCATTCAGCCATCACAGCTCAAATCTTTTGTTCGGGGATAACGCAGCTGTGCGCCCCAAAGAATTCATTGCCATTGGTGCCAGACTCAAATTCAGCCGTCATGTGCATACCCTGGGATTCCGCCCCAATTTTACCGATTATTCCGGTGACGAGCAGGAATTAATTGCCGCCGCATCAAAGATCTATTATCCCACAGCCTTTTATGCCGATCTGTTCAATGCCATGGGTAAAGATACGTTCCCAAGTTTTCATACCTACAAGTTTGCCCAGAATAAGATCAAGCAAAGTGCCATATTTAACCTGGCAGGCATTCCCCACCCCAAAACCCGTGTGTTCTATGGTCCCAGGCAAAGAAAAGAGATTCTGAACCGGTTTGATTTTCCATTTGTCGTTAAAAAACCCAAGGGATCCTCAAAAGGGCGCCATGTATTCCTGATCAGCAGCCTTGAGGACCTTGAATCCTGTCTTGAGAAAAGCGGTCCGGTGTATGCCCAGTCATTTATCCCCGTGGACCGGGACATGCGTATTGTGGTGATCGGGAAGTGCGTTGCCCTGGGGTACTGGCGCGTGGCTGCGGCCAGTGATTTCAGAACCAATGTGTCACAGGGGGGAGAGATCTGTTTTGACCCGCTTCCTCAAGAGGCACTTGATCTGGCACTGCACACGGCACGGGTTTGCGGATGGGACGATGTCGGGATCGACATCATGCAGGACAAAGATCGGTTGGTGGTCATTGAAGCCAATATGAAATACGGCACACAAGGATTTAAAAAAGCAGGTATCGATTACCGCGGATTCCTTGAGAAACTGTTATTAAACGGCCGGATTTAAATTCGTCCCGTCTCCCGTGCCTGGTGGTAATAGCCGGCGTACTCATCCCTCACCAGTGGAAAATCTGAGTAAACCTGGAGAAAAAATTTAAAGCTGATCATCTTCAGGTAGGAGTAGACCGGTGTGGCGATCAGTGTGGCCAGGATTATCCTCAGCCAGAAAATCTCCATGGTGACCAAAATGGCCAGCGGCAGTATAAAGACAAAAAGGGTTTCGATAATCAGCCTGAGCGTGAAAAACAGCCAGGCATAGGAAAACATGCGTATACTGGTGAACAGTTTAAGGAACAGAATGATTTTTTCCTTGAAACTTCCGGCGGCGATCACCGCCAGCTTGGAAGAAAATGATGATCCGGCCATCAAGATCGGGAGCATGACCAGAACTGATCCGGAAAATATCAATAGACCGGTGAGCGGTGCATTAAACAGTGCAAAAAACAGGCGAGAGACTAAGAATGCAGCGCCAGTCCAAGTCAGTGTGATCAGTCCAAGGGTTAAAATCGCACTGGCATCCCAAACAACCTGTTGCCCCCTGATGGTAACCAGTGATGCAAAAAGCCCGAAAACACCCCGCTCTCCACGATGCATCCGCCGCATATCCGAAGAGGGCCACAAAGAGATGATCTGTTTGGTAATAAAAATCAGGCCGATAAGGATAAATGCCCGATAATCGGTCAGGTGACGGAACAGTTCTGCGGGCAGCTCGTTAAATAAATAGTGGGCAGAATCTGCGGACAGAAAAGAGAAATCACTACGGCTAAGCTGCATGAACCCCTGTGGCTTTAAACGTTTGATGCCCCTGTCAAGGAGTATCAGGACAAAAACCAGGAACAGGAAAGACTTATATTTGATCAGGTCCCTGAAGGAGTGAACGACTAAGAGGCGGAGCATGGATGTCATGGGAATCATGGTGTTGTATTCAATGCGGTGGTGAGTTGTTTTCGGCCCAGGATCAGCCGCCTGATCATGAAACCCGCTGCTGTAAGGCCTGCCAGCAGTATCAGAATAAATAAGGGACCGTCTCCACGGATAAGCCCCCTGAGGCCAATGGCGCTGCCCATAATGCCAAGCATCGCTCCGAACAGGTTGAAACTGACATGCAGCTCAAACCCGGCAGGCATCGGGGGAAATGTGCCGGCTTTTTTGAAGTATGCGGACTGGGAAGGTACATCCAGCAGATGAAAATAGATCAGGTGGGCGGAGAGGATGGTAAAGCCAATGGCGCCGGCGACATCGGTTGTCCAGTGGGACAGGAACATGCAGCGGTAAGCGCCCATGGCCACGGCATAGGCCAGAACGATCAGGGACAGCAACACCCCGGCCCATCGGGTGAGCCGGGTATGTGCCCGGTCCCCGGCCAGGATATAGCATATGG
>QZLA01000354.1 GCA_004796375.1 Desulfobacteraceae bacterium | reverse complement strand
GATATACCGGCTGTACTGAACACCCGCCATATCCGGAACATTGTGCTCGATCACACCTTTTTTGACACCACCATTTCCATACCGGGGACCGGATATTCCCTGAATCCCTATGATGCCACATCCGGTGCCCTGTGCACCAATTTCAACACCATATTTTTCGCCTGGAATGATGCACAAGAAAAATACATCAGCGCCGAACCCCAAACCCCTCTTTTAGATTCAATGATCCCCCTCATCACTGAAAGCGGCCTTAAAAAGGGAAGGATCACACTCCCCAAATCAAGGGCAGAACGATATCCAGGCGAATTGATCCGATACTTTTTAAAGCAAAAAGGGATCCAGACCCAAGGCAACATCCGGTCCGGTATCATGATGAGAACAACGGGTCACGCCTACGAATCCACAAAAAGTCTTGAGGATCTGGTCCGAGACCTGATGACATACTCAAATAACTTCATGGCCAACCAGATCCTGCTGGCTGTGGGTGCCCAAGTGTTATCAGAGCCGGCCACGCTTTCCAAGGGGATTCAGGTTCTTAGAACATTTACAGAGCAGGAACTCGATATAGGCGGGTTTTCTCTTGCTGAAGGGTCTGGGATATCCAGGCAAAACCGGATCACACCGGCCCAGATGATCCGTATTCTTGATGCATTCAGGCCCTACCACCACCTGCTGCCCCGATCAGATCACACCTTTTACAAAACCGGTACACTCACCGGTATCCGAACCCGTGCCGGATATATCATGGGTCACAATGACAGGCTTTTCCCGTTTGTTGTGATGGTGAACCAGTCAGGCTCGGGGTATAAAAAAATTCTGAATGAGATGATCCGGGTCGTTCTGGAGCACCCGGAACAGTGAAAAAATCCTCTGTATCGGCGGTGGGTTTTTCTTTAATTCCGGTTTTGACCCGTTATTCCGGTGATGCATCTTTTTCGATATAGGCGTAGGCACTGTGGTTATGGATCGACTCGAAATTCTCGGCACTGACTGAAAACCAGGTAATATTGGGGTCATCCATGAGTTCTTTAGCCACGTCACGGACAATATCCTCCACAAACTTGGGATTATTGTACGCTTTTTCCGTAACGTATTTTTCATCTTCCCGCTTGAGCACCGAATAGATGTCACAGGACGCAGCCCCTTCAACCAGATCCACAATACTTTCAATCCAGATCAGTTTATCAAACCGGGTATTGACCTGAACCTCCCCTCGTTGATTGTGTGCCCCGCAATCACTGATCTCCTTGGAGCATGGACAAACTGAAGTAATGGGAACAGCGACTTTCAGGACAATATCCGTATTGCTGGCATTATCCGAAGATCCGATGATGGTGCAGTTGTAATCCATTAATCCGGTGACCCGGGTGATGGGAGACTTTTTTTCGATAAAATATGGAAACGAGATTTCAATGTGCGAGGATTTGGCCCCGAGAATCTTCTTCATATCCTGAAGAATATTGGTCAATGATTCAAGAGACACCTGTGTTCTGAACAGGTGAAGAATCTCAATAAACCGGCTCATGTGGGTTCCCTTGCACTGATGGGGAAGATCCACGTACATATTGATCTCAGCCACGGTGGACTGGATGCCTTTGGATTTGTCCATGACTTTAACGGGATACTTGATCCCTTTGATTCCGACCTTGTCGATGGGAATTTTTCTAAAGTCCGGTTGGTTCTGGATATCAATCATAATTATCGCATCAATAAGTAGTCGCTGGCCACATTGGCCATGGCCCTGAATATATTACCCTTGATATGTTCATTCTCTTCATAAAGCGTTTCAAGCATCTTCCTGACACTGCTTCTTTTTGTCCTGCCTGCGCTGGGACAGGTGTTTTTGAACTCCGGGAGCCTGAACCGGTCGCAAAAAGTGATAATATCCTTTTTTTCAACATATGCCAAGGGCCTAATTACCTTGATTTCCCCGTTGAAAAAGGTCTGAAACGGTTTCATGGTGCCGATTTTGCCTGAATAGAAGATGTTGATGAAAAAGGTTTCAATAATATCATCTTTATTGTGGGCCAAGGCGACCTTATCACAGCCCTCCTCTTTTGCAATCTCGAACAGCCGCTTGCGCCTGAGCCGTGAACACAGGAAACATGGATTTTTACGGTTTATTTCTGAGTGAGCCAACACACCGTGATCCGTGTATTCCACCCGCGAGGGGCCAAAATGCCGGGCTATAAACAGTTGAAGGTCCTTTGCAAAAGAACCTTCAAAACCGGCATCAATATACACCGGTAAAACATCGAAATGTATGGGCGCCCGGGCTTTCAGGTCAAACAAAATTTTCAGCAAGGCCTGACTGTCCTGGCCGCCTGAAACCCCTAACAGGACCTTGTTCCCGTCGGCAATCATTCCCCAGTCGTCTATCGCTTTACCCACGGAATGATAGATGCGTTTGGAGAGATATTTTGTCAATGACTTATGCTATTCTTCCGATTCTTCGGGCCGATCCTCTACAATTCGATTGGCAGCGATCTCCCTCAAGACCGTAACCACATCTTCATTTTTTGAAGATTTCACCAAAAGATCCGCGCCTTCCCTGACCTGCCGAACCCGTTTAGCAGCCAGGTGTACCAGTGCAAAACGGTTATCCACATTTTTCAAACAATCTTCAATTGTAACTCTAGCCAAAGCTTTCTCCCTATTTTATACAATATCAATAACTTCGTAGGTTCTTCTTCCGCCCGGTGCCTGGATCGTGGTTTCATCACCGGGCTGTTTTCCGATGAGGGCACTTCCCAAGGGTGAGGACAGGGAAATTTTCCCCTTTTCAATATCTGCTTCATCCGGCCCGACAATCAGATATTCAAACTCCTCTCCGGAATCCACATTTTCAACCACAACCCGGCTGGCAAACCGGACCTTATCCTTAGCAACCGTGCCAGGATCGATGATCTTGGCATTACCAAGCTTATAGCTCAACTCTCCGATCCGCCCTTCAAGAAAGGACTGTTTTTCCTTTGCTGCATCGAACTCGGCATTTTCAGACAGATCGCCATGGGCTCTCGCCACTTCAATGGCCTTGATATTTTCCGGGCGCTCTACGGTTTTAAGGTGCTCAAGTTCCTTTTTCAGGGCCTCATACCCTTCTCTTGTAATCGGTATTTGCTCCAATTGTAATCTTACTCCATGTTGTTATAAATAATTGTTGGCCAACAGCTGTGCAATTTGAACGGTATTCGTGGCTGCCCCTTTCCTGATGTTGTCGGAGACAATCCACATGTTGATGCCATTCTCTATACTCTCATCTTCCCTGATCCGGCCGACATAGGTCGTATCTTTGCCGGCAGCATGGACAGGAAGGGGATAAACATTATTTGACGGGTCATCCATCACCTCGATGCCAGGGGCTTTGGACAGCAGTTCACGGATCTGTTCCGCTGTTGCCTTGCTTTTGGTCTGAATGTTCACCGACTCTGAGTGGGAATTGAACACCGGCACCCGTACGGTGGTTGCCGTGATCCTGATGGTTTCATCACCAAAAATTTTACGGGTCTCATTGACCATTTTCATCTCTTCCCTGGAATACCCGTTGTCCAGGAACACATCAATATGCGGCAGACAGTTAAATGCAATCTGGTGCGGATAAACACCTGCCCGTGCCGGCTTGCCTTCAAGGAGGTCTACGGTCTGGGTCCTGAGTTCCTCCACTGCGGCCACACCGGTACCGGACACGGCCTGGTAAGTGGATATGACCAGTCTTTCAATTCCGAATTCCCGGTAAATCGGTTCCAGTGCCACCACCATTTGAATGGTCGAGCAGTTGGGGTTGGCAATGATGCCTTTCTTTTTGTAATCGGCCACCGCCTCGGGATTGACCTCGGGAACAACCAGCGGAATATCCGCGTCCATTCGCCAGGCACTGGAGTTGTCCACAACAATGCAGCCGGCTTCGGCTGCAGACGGTGCAAAGGTTTTACTGGTGCCGCCGCCGGCAGAAAACAGTGCGATGTCAAACCCGGCAAAGGAATCATGGGTCAACTCTTCCACCTCAATGGCCTTGCCCTTGAACGTCAACGATTTACCCGCAGAACGGCTGGATGCAAGAAATTTGAGTTTATCTACAGGAAAATCCTGCTCCTCCAGGCAGGTAATCATCTGAGTACCCACCGCTCCTGTAGCACCGGCAACAATCACATTGAACGCTTTATCAGTCATTTTCAGGCTCCGAATAATGAGTGGTGATAGGGTTTAACCGATATGGGTTTCCGTCTTGCGCTTGTGTGTCAGCTGGTCAACAACAAACAGGGCAAGCCCGGACATGACATAGGTTGAAAATATTATAAACAGGAAGATGAACGGTTCTGTTGCCACTGCCGCAAGAACCAGTATCAAGCCCGCCAGTTTATTAAATTTCATTGGTTTGAACAGGGATATTTTTTTTAAACTCTTGTATCTCAGGGAGCTTACCATTAAAAAAGAGAGCATAAACATCATGATCAGCCAGACCACCCGGAAAGGTTCAGGATCCACCTGGATTTCAAAAAAGAACAGGACCACTGAAACACACATGGCTGCCGCAGCCGGAATAGGCAACCCCTCAAAATCGGAGCTGGTTGAAGCCGTGGTGTTAAAACGGGCCAGCCTGAGTGCGCCGCAGGTCAGGAAAATGAACCCTGCACACCAGCCGTAGCGGCCCATGGGTTCCAGCACCCACAACAGTATAAGAAGTGCCGGGGCAAGGCCAAACGTCACCAGGTCTGCCAGAGAATCATATTCCATTCCAAAACTACTGGTGGTATTCGTTGCCCGTGCAATCTTTCCATCCATTAGATCAAATAAGGTTCCGGCTAAGATGGCAATGGCCGCCGCTTCAAACCGGGCATTTACCGAAGCCAGTATGGAATAGAATCCGCAGAACAGGTTCATGGTGGTAAACAGGTTCGGGAGTATGTAAATACTTTTTTTCACATTGTGTTTATGCATTTTCCAGTTCCCTGCCTGGCCAAAGCCGATTTTGAACCTTTCGATTACCCGGGGATTAAAAGTGACAGATAGGTTCACCCAAAATAAAAAGCCCCCCGGTCAACAGGAGGATAATTAAAACAGGTCTCTTTTTTTTGGTACCTTGGTATTCAGATCCGCCCTGGTCGGCCATCTCGAACGATTCTCAATTTAAACCCCGCACCGATATCCGAAGGATTATATCAAAACAGACCCGATCATGTCAATGATCTTAATGAGTTAGCCCGGAAAAATGTATTTCTGCGTCGGATTTTCTCAGATATACCGGGGTTACAGATTGCCCGGCTGCTTCAAACACTGCCGGGTCCGACGCCAGGGAGTCGACCAGCGCCCCGGCCTTAACATGACTGGTAGTGTTAGGGGCCACAACCCCTTTAGCTTTCGTCATCTCCAGAATCAGGTCCTTGTAGGCTTGGGCGCCGGATCCGGCAAACACTCCTTTACGCCCGGCCTGCTCTACGGCCTGCTCCGGAGAAAGCGCGGCCTCCTCACCCTTGAAAGACAACCTTCCGCCTTCAAACCGGTAAACCGCTGTGTAGACCTCTGACCGTTTGGCATCCATCATGGCGGTGACTTGAACCGGGGCTGGAAAAAACTGCCAGGCAATGCCATCCAGACTTGAGACCCCAATGACCGGCTTTGAAAGTGCTGCAGAGAATCCCATAACCGTACTGATGCCGATTCTCACCCCGGTAAAGCTCCCGGGCCCTTTGGCCGACACAAATGCGTCTATATGATCCAGATCCCATCCGGCCCTTTCCTTGACCATCGTGGAAATCATACCCGCAAGCCGTTTGGAATGTGTGAGTTTGGTTTTCCAGAAATCCTCACATACCAACTGCCAGTCAGAGAACAGTGCCAGACTGCACCCGTTCTCCGCGGTACTGACCGACAGGATTTTCACGGCTAATCAGCCTTTTCCAGGGCGATATCCAGCACTTCATCAAGATCTCTCACACAGGTGAATCGGATTTTGCGCTTTACACTGGCTGGTATATCATGAAGATCCTTCTTGTTTTTCTCGGGGATGATGACATGTTCAATCCCGGCACGCAGAGCACCGAGCGCCTTCTCTTTCAACCCGCCAATCGGAAGCACCCGGCCCCGCAGGGAAATCTCTCCAGTCATCCCCACTTTATGATCCACCTTCTGACCGGTAAACGCTGAAATCAGGGCGGTGGCCATGGCAATGCCAGCGGACGGACCGTCTTTGGGGATGGCACCGGCAGGCACATGAATATGAATATCATGGTTGTCAATGTCATCCTTTGATATCCCGAAACGTTCGATATTCGCCTTCATATAGGTCAGTGCAGCACGGGCCGATTCCTGCATCACCTCTCCGATCTGACCGGTAACAGACAACTCCCCTTTGCCCTGGCACAGGGCCACTTCAATATATAGATGCTCCCCACCCACTTCGGTCCAGGCCAGACCCGTTGCCAGACCGGCCTGGCTTTCCTCTTGATCCATTTCCGGGACAAACTTGGGCGGGCCCAGGTAGGAGGCAAGATTCTGGCGGGTAACGGCAAACTTACCCTTCTTGCCCATGGCAATCTTACGGGCAATTTTGCGGCAGATGGCATCAAGATTACGCTCAAGGTTCCTCAGGCCGGCCTCCAGGGTATACTCGGAAATAATAGACACCATGGCACCGCTGCTGATGGTGATCGAACGCCTGATCAGGCCGTTCTCCTTCAGCGTTCTGGGCATCAGATGCATGCCGGCAATTTTCAGCTTTTCCTCCCGGGTATACCCGGGGATCTGAATCACCTCCATCCGGTCAAGCAGCGCCGAAGGGATGGTGTCAATCACATTGGCTGTAAGGATAAACAACACGTTGGAGAGATCAAACGGCATGTTCAGGTAGTGATCGGAAAAATCAGAATTCTGTTCCGGATCCAGCGCTTCGAGCAGTGCTGAAGAGGGGTCTCCCCTGAAATCACTGCCCAGCTTGTCTATTTCATCCAGCATGAATACCGGGTTATTGGTCCCGCACTGCCGTAATCCCTGTAGGATACGACCCGGCATGGAACCGATATAGGTCCGTCGATGCCCCCTGATCTCCGCCTCATCGCGAATCCCCCCAAGGGAAAGGCGGTGAAATTTCCGCTTCAACGCCTTGGCAATGGCCTGCCCAAGAGAAGTTTTCCCCACACCCGGCGGGCCGACAAAACAGATAATCTGCCCCTTTTTCTTCGGGTTAAGCTTTCTGACGCTCAGATATTCGAGAATGCGCTCCTTGACCTTATCCAGACCATAATGATTCTGTTCAAGAATCTGTGATGATTTCTCAATATCCAGGATATCCTTGGTCGATTTGCTCCAGGGCAGATCCACAATACAATCCAGATAGGTTCTGACCACAGCAGCCTCGGAAGAATCAGAGTGCATCTGATCCAGGCGTCGGACCTGCTTGATCGCCTCCTTCTCGCATTCCGGGGGCATCTTGCATTTCTTGATCTTGGCCTTGAACTCTTCGATTTCAGCGATCTTGTCATCGGTTTCACCGAGTTCCTTGTAGATCGCCTTGACCTGTTCCCGCAGATAGTAGTCCCGCTGGTTCTTGGAAATCTCATCTTTGACATCGGTCTGGATTTTTGCCTGAACCGTCGTCAGGTCCAGCTCTCTTGCCAGAAGATCATTGACTTTTTTCAACCGCTTGGCAGGCTCAATGATCTCCAGCAAAATCTGGGCGTCTTCCACCTTGAGGTGAAGATTGGAGGCAACCAGATCCGCCAGCTTCCCCGGGGACTCGATATACTCAAGAAGGTCCCCCACATCCGTGGACAGGTCTCCCTTCAGGGCCAGTAATTTCTGGGATCCCTCCTTGACATTTCTCATGAGGGCTTCGACCTCGATATCCAGTTCTGTACTCTCATCATCTTCGAGCAGCTCGATGTCGACCTTCAGGAACGGACGTTTTTTCACATATTCAAGGATTCTGGCCTTTGCCACACCTTGTACAAGGGATTTGATCCGGCCGTCCGGGAGCTTGATCATCTTCTGGACCCGCCCCACAGTCCCTGTCATGTAAATATCATCTGTTTTCGGAGACTCGATGTCCGAGTCTTTTTGTGCGGATAAAAATATGTAACGGTCTGATTTCACGGCTTCTTCAACCGCTTTAATCGACTTTTCACGCCCGACAAACAGGGGCAGCAGCATATCGGTAAACACCACCACGTCCCGGACCGGCATCATGGGCAGTGTTCTGGGTATATTTTCAAGATCGCTGTCTTTTTCTATGATTTCGATAAGATCATCTATATCTGTTTCAGCCATTTATTGCTCCTTTCACAACCGGCTATGATTGATGTGGACTTACAATAAAACATTTTCCTTCATTTACAATATCCTTGCAAAAATATTTTTTACATTCGATAATACGTTTTTGCGGTGATTTGCCATGGGTTCCAAAGCATTGCAAAGGCCCGGTTTCCAAACGATTGAGGATCAATTGAGCAATAGAATTTTATGGACACACTACCCCCAGGATTAATACTGACATTTGCTTTCATATTCGGTGCATGCACAGGCAGCTTCCTGAACGTCTGCATTTACCGGATACCTGCAGGGATGTCCATTGTCACCCCGGGATCGAGCTGCCCGAAGTGTAACACCGCCATCCCTTTTTATCTCAATATTCCTTTGCTCAGCTACCTGATCCTGCTGGGCCGCTGCAGGTATTGCAGGGTCCGAATCCCGTTTCGATACTTTATAGTCGAATTGATTACCGGCCTGCTGGCCACGGCTGTATTTCTCAAATTCGGCCCCAACCTGGAAACCGTTTTCTGGTTTGCCTTTTCATCCGTCCTCCTGGTGGTCACCTTCATCGACATTGACCATGGAATCATTCCGGACGTCATCTCAATCCCGGGAATCCTTGTTTTCTCCAGCGCCGTATTCATTGTACCTGACATGACGCTGATGTCTGTGGCTGTCGGCATACTTGCCGGCGGCGGCAGCCTTTACCTGGTTGCACTGGGTTATTACCTGATCAAGAAACAGGAGGGAATGGGGGGCGGGGATATCAAACTGCTGGCCATGATCGGGGCTGCTGTCGGTTACCAGGGAGTGATCGTCACCATTTTTTTAGGCTCTGTCATCGGCACGCTCCTGGGGATCGCCGTCATGATCCGGACCCGTTCATCCGACATGAAGCTCAAAATTCCTTTTGGCCCCTTTCTTGCGGCGGGCGCTTTGATTCACATGTTTTGGGGGGAGCAGCTGATCGCCTGGTACCTGTATGGCAGCATGGTTTAGGGGGTATAGCTCACCTCTATGACCACCTTGCCTTTGGTGGTTTTAAAAGGGATGGCCACCACGCATTCGCCATCCTCAACATGCTCAATTTCGTGGCCTTTTCCGACTTTGACTTCTATGAACTTCACCTTGACCTTTTTATCCAATTCGCCGATCTTTGTGGTGACGTGACCCGCTATCATATTACTGATTTCACCGACCGCATCGCTGATTTCCTCATTTAATTCCGTCATTTCTTCGCCGAACATAGCCGATACGATACCCAGGATACTCTGTCTGGTAAAGCTGATAGAGGCGGACCCTCTGACGTCTCCGGAGATATCGAGGACACCGGAAATATCGCCTTGGGCAATTTTGTCTTTTTTTATAAAAAATGGGTCTGGTTTGACTTTAACAAAAGCCGTCGTGTCTAGAATGTGTAATGCGCCTTCAATAAAAGGATTCACCAGTTTAACGTCCATGCTTTTCCTCCATTTTTGTCATTTTATGGTTTTTAATGTCTTCTTGCAATAAAATTTTGTAAAAAAACTCAATAAAGACTTGACACGCCCCTCTCAACCACGTAACGTACGGTTTAAAAGCTGATTCAATAACATTTTTAAAACATTTTAGTTGATTAACTTAGTATTTGGCAATTTCTAAAACCTAAACAAAGGAGTGATCAAGATGAACAAAGGCGATTTAATCAACAAAGTTTCAGAAGTACTTAACAGCAAAAAAGAGGCTCAAGCTGCTGTAGATTGTACTATCCAAGCAATTACTGAAGCTCTTTCCAACAATGATTCTGTCACCCTCGTGGGATTTGGTACATTCAAAACTGCTGAAAGAAAAGCCAGAAAAGGTAGAAATCCCCAGACCGGTAAAGAAATCAACATTCCTGCCAGAAAAGTTCCCAAATTCGTTCCGGGAAAAGCGTTAAAAGAAGCTGTACAATAAAAAAAAAGAAAGTGTTAATAAATTCAGGCAGTATTTTGGGATGGGATACTGCCTGAATCGTTTTTTTACTCATGGAATTTGAAATCGAAAAAATTTTTGCGCCCTCTTGCGGCATAGACTTGGTGTTTAATTTAAGTTCCTTGACACCCTATTCCCGATCTTCGATTATCTATGATGTGAATCATGATACCCGGGAGATCATTGTGGCCCAGCCTCACGTCAAGTTTACCGAAAATACTGAATTTAACGAACTGCACATTACCACCATCAAGCTGCACGACAACAAAAAGACCCGGCTTGGCCTTGGGTGTACCCCGGTTCAGATTCTGAGCCAGTATCGCCTGGCCAACCGCAATACAGCCGAAGCCATCCAGTTAAGATACTCAGGCAACATCACTGAAGCGAACATCAGGGCAGCTTTCAGGCTTTCTCTAAGCGCAAAATTTGCAGTCAAGGGAAAAATTACCATCAGGGGTCAGGAACTGTTTTCGCCCAAAGACTTCAGTATTCGTGATATTTCCCTGAACGGCATCGGCATCGTCATCCCCAAAAAAGTGGCCCAGGTTCACGGACTCCTTGATATTGAGCGCGGCAACGAGATGGCCCTGGCATTGATCCTCATGAATCTCGAACAGGGAAAGCCCATGGGAACGGTTCCTGTCGGAGCCAAAATCGCACGGGTCAACCAGAATTACTCTCCTTCTCACATCTTTGCAGGGTGCCAGTTCGTCAATATCACAACTGAAACAGATTCACTGTTGAACCAGTTTATCCATACTGCGCAGATTGACGAACTGCAGAAACTTTCCGGAATCTAAACAGACAAGGCGTTGAGATACGCTTCAAGGCGGCCCAGAAGACCCCTGCCTTCAGAATCAATGGCCGCCTGACCCGCTTTGATTTCGCGAAGCGAAATCAGGGCTTTCGCCCGCGTCAGCTTGTCTTCATTTTTATACCCTTTGATCGGGTGATTGGGTTGCGAAGCAAGCCCATAAAGCTGTTCCAGATGAGAAACGTATTCTAGTGACATGCCCGGATGCTTGGCCGTCCCGGTGCCCACAGACCTGGACAAGATGCGATCGGCCAGCAGCTTTATCCGAGGTGTTTCAAATCCTTTTACCACCTCTGCCCGCCGGAGCGGCTGGGCCTGATGGAACATCTGAATTTCAACTTTTTCCTGCCGTGTGAAAAAACCGCCCTGGTACAGGGCAGCATCCGGGTCCAGGTTCTCTATCGGAGGATACTTGAACTGGATGTGCTCTTGAATCTGGCTTTGAAACAGATCCGGGTATTGCTCAATCACCGTCAGGTTTTTTTCCATGACAAGCGCATGTGCCTTGCTGATCCTATCCAGGAAGCGGCCAAGTGCCGGGAGCACCAGGTACTGATCACCAAATCGCTTCCGGATCACATACAGGTTTAAATTTTCCGAGCCGCCGGCGTCAAAATTAACGGTTTGATCTTCATCTGCAGGTCCCCAAAACGGATGCCCCAGGGACACCCATAAATGCTGCTTGGGATACGGCACGGATTCGCCGATATAAATAACCGGGCAGACAAATCCGGTATCTGCGCCAAACGATGCAGACACCATAATTCCCAACGGGAACGCCCCACTTTGTGTCTCCCATGTGGTTTCGATCCGGCGAACCCTTTGCTCATCGCGTGTTTTGTTGAAGAAATCAGAGGCATAATCCCACATCTTTCTGTCTGACCTGAGACGGCGGGCAAGTTCAATGGTAGCTTCGACATCATTCATTGCCTCATGTGCCCTGCCCGAGGTTTGAAATGTATTTTCTCCTGCGATCTCCTCGAGCTTGAGACTGGTCTTGCCATCTTTTTGGGGCCAGGAGATCACCCCGGGATTAAATGCCGCATATAGGGTGGTTAAAGGAAAGATATCCATCCTTGAACACCCGTTCTGGTATTGATGGGTGTAAGGGTCCAACAGATTTCTATAAAAGGTAAACCGCAAGAATTCATCGTCAAAACCCATAGTGTTGTATCCCAGACTGATGGTCCCGGGCTGGTTCAGCAGCGAGTGAATCTTTACTGCAGCCTCATACTCCGTCGTACCGCTCAACAATTGATCAAGATCCAGCCGATGGGTGAGCAATGCTTCGGGAGAGGGAATCACATCCGCCCTGGGCACAACCAGGGTGCTGTAACGGTCGATCGGTTTTAGATCAGCACCCGTCCGTATACAGGCAAATGAGAATATTTGATCAAAAGCAGGATTCAGACCGCTGGTCTCAATATCATAAAAAAGAAAGGTCTGTTCCAAAGGCCCGCCTCAAATAAAAAAAGGGGCAAATCGTAATCTGCCCCTTTTTGAATTTTGATATGGATGAAACTATTATCTTTTTGAAAACTGGAAACTTGCTCTTGCGCCTTTTTTACCAAATTTCTTACGCTCTTTCTTCCTGGCATCCCGGGTCAGGAAGCCTGCACTCTTGAGCACGCCTCGAAGCTCTGGGTCGGCAAGTACGAGTGCTTTGGCAACACCGTGTTTGATGGCGCCGGCCTGGCCGGTTTTACCACCGCCGAGAACAGTAACTTTGACATCAAAGATATCTGATTTCTCAGTCAGTTTGAGCGGTGCAGTCAACAGATCTTTAGAAAACCTGATATCGAAATACTCATCAATCGCTCTATTGTTAATGGTGATATTACCATCACCCGGCATCAGCCATACCTTGGCAACAGATTCTTTTCTCTTTCCTGTTGCGTAAAAAATATTTCCGCTTTCCATTGAGTATTCTCGCCCCTTTATTCCTAGAGTTCTACCACTTCAGGTTTCTGTGCTGCGTGAGGGTGTTCGCTGCCTGCATACACATATAATTTTTTATTGAGTTTTCTTCCCAGTCTGTTTTTTGGCAGCATGCCCTTGACCGCTTTTTTAATCAGCTCTTCAGGCTGCTTTTCCAACACCTCTTTGGCAGTGGTTTCCTTGAGCCCTCCCATGTATCCGGAGTGACGGTAATACTTCTTGTCCTGCCATTTGTTGCCGGTCAGCCGAACCTTGTCGGCATTGATGATGATGACCCAGTCCCCGGTATCCACATGGGGGGTATACAGTGGGTTGTGCTTCCCGCGAATTCGATATGCTACCTGTGATGCAACTCTTCCCAGAACCTGGTCTTTTGCATCGATGACGCACCATTTTTCCTGATTATCAGATCGTTTTGCGCTATATGTATACTTTTTCAATTTTTCAGTGCTCCTATTCAAAAAAACAATCAGCACTAACTACATGTTTTTCATAAATTTGTCAAGGAAAAATTATAATTCGATCTGTTTCTTTTCATTCTCTTCATTTTTAAGCAACGGGAGTGAGTCCGGTCCTTTGGCCAGGTTGGCGGCAGCCTTGCAGGATACCTCGGCATTTAGTACACCGCCGTTTTCAACAATGAGGTCCTTGCATTCCACCTTTCCGGCACACACACCTGTGGCCAGGATAATCAACTCCTTAGAGGCCACCACATCCCCGTGAAATTTCCCACCGATGGTGAGACTGGACACGCTGGTCTCGTTGGAGCTTACTTCGCCATCCTCGGCAATGATGACCACATCCCCTTTAATGGTTCCATTGACTTGCCCTTTGATGATCAGCTTACCCGAGCTTTCAATCGATCCTTCGATCTTCAATTCCTTGTCAATGATTGAAAGATTCTTACGCCCTTTATTTCCCACGGCTCATTCTCCTCAAATACTTATGATTGAAATTCAACGAAAACCTTACCGACCTCTTTCCCACCCAGTGTGATCAGAACATAATACCGCAATCCCTTTTTATTGATCGAGTATTTGGCCATCAGTATATCTTTTGAGGTATCAATCACATACCCTCTGTCTTCACCGGTGTTGTTCGACCGGTTACCGACAAAACCCTTGAAATTGACAATGTATTCTGACGGATCTGCCGGACCGGATATCACATCTTCTATCATCAGCCGGTCACCACGCTGCAGGTTGACCCGGCCATAATTTTCTACAATAACTGTTTTTCCATTAATTTTGAATTTATATTTTAACTCATTGGATTGCCGGGCTCGTGTCACCTTCAAGGGGGGTGCAGCTTTCACCCCTTTATCATCCAGGTCTATAAATACACTGCCGCAGGCATAAAAATCTTTTTTTGCCACAATTCGTGTCGGTTCCATGATTTTGAGGGTTCGCTTCATATCATTGAACTCATTGCCCACCCCGATAACATCAACAGAAAGCCCGCGATCATAATTGGTCACAATATCATGAACCCGGATCTCATCTCCCCGGTTGATACTCAACCGCTGCATCTTGCCCACAACGATGGGAACCGAATCATTCACAGATATGATCATGAATTCAAGATCGGGCTGTTTCAGATTGACTCCGGGGGTTTCCGGCTGAATATCCAGAAGTTCCATAAATCCGTTAATGGCCCATATATGCTGCCTGATCTTCTGTTCCAGGGGAAGGGACTTGGAGGATTCGATACCAAAAGCAGGTATTTTACAGGTTTGTGTTGCATAGTAGGTGGCAGACGCCCGCTGTTCCTTATGAAGTGAATCGGTATCATCCGTGCG
Source organism: Desulfobacteraceae bacterium (assembly GCA_004796375.1). Taxonomy (GTDB): domain Bacteria; phylum Desulfobacterota; class Desulfobacteria; order Desulfobacterales; family Desulfobacteraceae; genus MADRE2. The sequence continues at coordinate 3,003 of QZLA01000354.1, read as the reverse complement.
GTGGTTATTGAAATGGAACCGGTATACCTGCTTCTTAATCTGACGGTTTATCTTCTCAACCACTGCCAGTGCCATCTGCTCCAAATTGACGGGCTGACCGGTTTTGTCGGTCTTAAGGATTGATGCATCGGCAATTATGGACTGGCCATAACGCTTGGGATTTCTCATGGGCCCTTCCCATTTGGGGGAATAGATCCCTGAGCCTTCATGCAGATTCAAAAAGCAGTCACTCTCACAGATCAGCCTTTTGAGCACATCCACTACCTCGGCCTCGTAATTGGATGCATGATCATCAGTAAATTTGCGGTTCATATCCTGGTTGATCTGACGTTCCTGCTTGAGAATGGAGGGAAAATTGGCACGCGGTACCACAATCAGGTTTCCCCGCCTCAATGAAAAATCCGCATAGAGATCCGCTGCAAGGAACCCGCCGGGTTCATCACCCTGTATCCCACCGATAATCAGCAGGGTTTTACCAGGTTCCTCCCCGTTAATCCGGTATACATGGAGTTCATTCTCCCGACCTTCGAAAAATACCGTATGGGTTTTTTTCTGGCCAAGAGCGGCAGTGACCGGAAACAGTATGAGGCTGACAACCAGGATATATAACATCCGGGGACTATATCGAATAGTGATCATTCTTATTCAGATTCGGTAATATCTATGAGTTTCTCAAAAATCAAATCCCCTTTGGTGCTGAATACGAAAATGGAGGCCTTGGTAAAAAAATCGGGTTTGCTCTGGTTTTTAATTCTGAACTTGACCGGTTTATAGTGGGCAATGGAAAAATATTGCCCCTTTTTAAAAACATCGGGAATACCTTTTTTCAAGGTTGTTGTGGGAACCACCAGCCAGTCATCGGTGTTTTCGGCATCCGGCCTGAGCACCGTAAAAATATACCCCGCAACGTCTCCCGGTTTGCCCGAAACGTTACGGATATCAAACCGGACCAGAAGGTCCTGGTTCTCTGTATCTTTAAACACCTTGAACTTTTCAATATTTACGGTTTTCTCAAAAACCGGGGCTGTCTGCCCAATATCCGAGGAAGGCTGCGCCGCAGGTTTGACATCAGGCGTTGTCTCTTCAGCCTCAACATCTTTGGATTCAGCTTTGGATTGTCTCTCGGCGAGTTCCTCTGACGCAGGCTCTGTCTTGGGTATTTTCTTCTCCTGGTCAGTTTGTGCAACCGCTTCGTCATCTTTCTGGGGGGTGACGGGCTGCTCAACTGCTGTGATCACAAGCCCTTCAGCATCCTTACCTTTCTGAAGGATCACCAGCCGGGCCATGAGCACCTCTTTTTCGTCCACCAGCCGCTTGATACGCTTTTCCATGGTGGTGATCCGCTCAATGGCCTGACTGTTTCCATCCTTGATATTTAGATAGAGGTAACAAAACACTGCAGCCGCGGCACTGGTAATGATACTGAGAAACAGAAAAAACCTGAATGCCTTTCTGATCCACTCTCCGGATGTCATCTCCCCAAAATCATCAACAATGATCACTCTTTTGGTTTGAGTTCTTTTGAACGGTGTTGGTCTCAGATTGGTATCTATTTCTCTTTCCAGCTCTCTTGAAATATCTTCCATGTTTCACCCTTTTTATGAAGAACTAAGGTTTTGGTCCCCTCGGTACTGAAACCGCTGGATTTATATTCCTGGTAGAAATGAACCGTACACTTTTCAGCACTCTTGCTTATTTTAAAATCTTTGGCTTTAAGCTTGATATACTTGTAACGCTTGGACAGGTTTTTTTTCCGGTTGACCCAACGCGTTTTCCCCATACCCTCTGAAACAAATGAGGCATCATAAAAAGACGCATAGGTTTCCATATCCTTGGCAGACCACGCAGCCAGCCAGCGTTGTACAAATTCGATGAAATAATCATCTGTTTCAAGAAAAAGGCCCAGCCTTGATACAGCACCAACCAGGGGATGAGGATTTTTCTGCACACCCTGGGCATGCGTCTGGAACACATCCCCGACAATGGTGTATTTCTTGGAGGGCAGGCGTTCCAGAAACAATTTTTTCTGTCCCATCTCCTGTCTGTCCCCCCTGGATTCCACACAATAATCAAACAGGCACACCCAGGTGCCACCCTGCTTGTAAATACCGATCCTGTCAGCCATCACCCGGATCTGTGTATCTTTTGCCTGAAGATCCTTGCGGGTGTTGTCCCATGCTGTCCACCAGCTGATATCCGGCAGGTAAGCAGCATCATAAAAGGAAAGATAGTCATGATACGTCCCCTGGGTGTGGGCGGACAGCCACTGCCCAATCACCGCCGTGATTCCCTCTTGGTTCTCTTTGAGTTCGGATGGGGGAGCTGTCTTGATCTGCTCATCAACAATGACCGGCGTTAAATTCAGGGATACAAATTCGGACAGGGCGAGAATATTGTTGTTTTCCAATGCCACACACCCGTTGGAATCCATTGGGCGAAGCGCTTTGTTGGTCCCGTGCAGCCAGATGGCACTGCCGTTCTTACCCATTTTCCGGTCCAGAAAATTGGGGTAGTCCAATGGAAAGGCTTTCTTCCCGTAAATGGGTGTCAGATAGCGATCCTCATAGGCATCAGTGATAAAATATACACCAATGGGTGTTTTTTTGTCTCCGGCTTCAAATTTTGGTCCGGCCACCTCTCCGGTGGAGCAACGCGCCTGAAATTTAAGAACAGGGGTTTTATTCACTAGCCCGTAAACCGATAAGGTCTGGGTACTTTTTTCAACCAGAATAGCATGGTCATCAGGAGCGATCTGCACCAGGGATTCAGGAAGGGCAGCAGTCATCTGGTCCGCATCTGCGCTATGGGTGACACCCAGGGCCGCAGAAGAGAACCCTTCTGAAAGAATGATCCACAGGGTCAGGAAAATCGTTGTTAAATAAAATTTAAATTCAGACCTTGGTCGCTCTGACTGATGGGTTGACATCATCTTGGGTTCAATCGGCATTTCTCTTGTCGGCATAACTCATACATCATATTTCAGGTTCTGGCGTTGGTCGACCG
>QZLA01000215.1 GCA_004796375.1 Desulfobacteraceae bacterium | reverse complement strand
GTTGTGGTCAGGAAGGGGGCTCAGTTGGGGCATGCTCTTCAAGGGATCCCGAATGTCCGTGTCATGACAATCGGAAAACCGTTTTTGGCAAACCTGCCCAGACTGACATCTTTTTCTCTGATCCATGCCCATGAAGCCCATGGCGCCCACCTGGCATTCGTTGCCAAAACGCTGTTCCGCATCCCCTATATTATCACCCGCCGGGTTATGAAAACGCCTAAAAATTCCTTTTTCTTTAAAAAGGTCTATACCGGTGCCTCAAGGGTGGTGGCCATCTCATCCCAAGTTGAACACCTGTTGCGTCAAATTGATGACCGCATGGATCTGACCATCATTCCCGATTCCTTTGCCCGGTTGAAGGTGGACCCGCAGACGGTGGAGACACTCAAGGAAAAATACCGGGGCAAATTCCTGATCGGCCATGTCGGGGCATTGGTTCACAAAGACAAGGGACAGCTCCACATCATTGATGCGGCCAAAACACTTTCCACCACCCACCCCGGAATCCATTTCCTGTTTGTGGGGGATGGAAAAGACCGGGCGGTTTTTGAAAAGGCCGCACAGGGATATGAAAATATTGAGTTCACCGGTTTCAAGGAAAATGTAGGCGATTATTTTTCGATATTTGATCTCTTTTTGTTCCCGTCTCTTTACGAGGGTTTGGGATCATCCATCCTGGATGCATTTGACTTTGAACTGCCGGTCATTGCCACACGGGTGGGTGGTATTCCCGATGTTATCGAAAACGGCCGGAACGGCATCCTGATTCAGCCCGGCGATGATACCCAAATCCGGGATCGGGTGATCGAGCTGTTTGAGAACAAAGCCCTTTGCAACACACTGGGCAAAAATGCAAAGCAGTCCCTTGAACGATTCGACATCACCCACACCACAGATCAGTATTACCAGGTTTACAAGGCTTCAATACCCCGTAACAGGACACGATGCGCACCATGAATATACTTTTAGTCCAGGTCAGCTATGTGGGTGACAGTGTGCTGTCAACCCCTGTCATTTCAGGCATCAGACAGCTCTTTCCCGACGCCCGCCTGACACTCATGACCACCCCGGGAAGTTACCCGCTTTTCAAACTGGATCCCAGAATTGACGAACTAATTGTGTTTGACAAACGGGGTTCGGAAAAGGGTATTAAAGGGATGCTCAATAAAGCCGGGGCGCTCAAGGCAAAACAGTTCGACCGGGTCTATTCCCTTCACCGGTCCTACCGGACGGCTGTCCTGCTATTCCTTGCCCGTATCCCTGAACGGATCGGGTTTTCAGATGCCAGCCTCAAATTTCTCTATTCCAGGCGGTCCGAGCGGATCATGGACAGGCATGCGGTGATCAGCAACCTGTCACTGCTGTTTGGCGATGATATGGAATCCCGGTTTGAAAAGAAACTGAAGCTTCATGCGCCCGCTTTTGAAGCGTTGAACCCGGATACCCGGGAGCTGATCCATGGACTCTCAGACCGGTATGCCGTGATATCACCGGGCAGTGTATGGGCCACAAAAATATGGCATGTGCAAGGGTTTATAGAAACGGCAAAATTCTTGTCAGAACGCGGTTTCAATATTGTTCTGACCGGCAGTCCGGATGACCGGGACCTGTGCCGGAAAATCTCGGACCAGGTAGAAACGGTTGATCTGTCCGGAAGGATCCCCATATCCGATACCATGTATATCATCAAGCACAGCCGACTGGTGGTGTGCAATGACAGCATGGCCCTTCATATGGGATCGGCATTCCAGACACCGACTGTGGCGGTTTTCTGCGCCACCTCTCCGTCCACCGGTTTTGGTCCATGGGAAAATCCCAAGGCCAGGGTGGTACAGGATGACACCCTGCCGTGCAAACCCTGCGGCCGGCACGGCAGTATGAAATGCCCCAACGGCACCGAAGCCTGCATGACCGTACCGGCAGAACAGGTGGTTGAAGCGATAACAGATGTTCTGGAACTCAAACCGTAAGCAGGATACCATGAGCAGGCCATTCATCCATGAAAAATCCTTGAATGACTGGATCATCGGATCCATTCAGGCCCTGGATGATCCATCCTGCCTGACCCTGACCGGTCTTCTGGAACCAGGACCGCCCAAAGCATCTGAAACGGTTACGCCTTTAGGGGGAAGAACAGCGGTTCAACATATCAGCTTGGCGGATTCCGGAGATCTGGTCGTAAAAAAATACAGACGCGGCGGCATCATGGAGCGGGTTTTTAAAGACCGATACCTGTATACCGGTTCATGCCGCGCCCGTTCCGAACTTGAGATGCTGGTCCATGCGGACCGATGCGGAATCAACGTTCCGGAACCGGTCTTTTTCGCCCAAAAGGGCAGGTGGCTGTACCAATGCTGGCTGGGCACGCAAAAGATTCCCAACATCGGCACCCTGGCCCAATTGGCCGCATCCAGCCCAGACCTTGTTCAACAGTGCAAAGACCTGTTGATCCGTCAGATCCATCGGCTCATAGATCATGGTATCCATCATGTGGATCTGCACCCGGGCAATGTCCTGTTAGGCACAGACCAGACGGTCTACATCCTGGATTTTGATAAGGCTGCCCTGGTCAGGGGTAACAGGCAAACACTTTCCCGCAAGTACATGAACCGTTGGAACCGTGCCGTGGCAAAACACCGGCTTGATCCGGATATTTTTGACTTACCGCCTTTTTATTGAACCAAGTGGAGATGGGCAATGCCTTTTAGGACAATGATGCAATCACCCGACAAAAACAGGCCGTGGGGATCGGTGTCCATTTTAGCCCTTTCCCTGGTAACCCTGTTCCTGCTGGACACCGTGGACTACGACCTGACCCTTTTTCTATACCAGAACCGGAAAGTGGACCTGGTACAGTTCATGAGCCGGTCTTTGTTTGAAGGTGAAAAATTCGGGGCCGGAGACCCGGTCATTATCTTTTTGCTGCTCTCCGTCATTGGATATTATCTGACGATCCGGTTTCCCCAGAAGCTCGGGAATTTCGGCGCCTTCAGGCCCCACTTTGGTTACATTGTCACCACCGGGCTGTTTTCCGCCATCATGATGGTACACAGTATCAAGTGGACTCTGGGAAGAACCCGGCCCTTTCTTGTACTCCAGGAGGGGCTGCCCTACAATGCCTGGTATGAAACAGGTTTTCATTTTGTCACCCAGGGGGTATACCGGGGAAGTTTTCCCAGCGGACATACGGCCCAGGCCTGCCTATTGATCGCCATATGCTATATCCTGGCC
>QZLA01000270.1 GCA_004796375.1 Desulfobacteraceae bacterium | reverse complement strand
CTGGCCAAAAAATACAAGAAAAAGAACAAGGGCTGCTTTAACTGCAATATCAACTGCTCCCGGTACTATATCACCCCGGAGGTGGAGAGCGAAGGCCCGGAATATGAGACCCTTTGCAGCTTCTCATCCCGCATTGGCAACCAGGATCTTGAGTTTGCCCTGAAGATGAACCAGTATCTCAACACGATGGGTGTGGATTCCCTGAGCATGGGTGAAACAATCGGCTGGGCCATGGAATGTGTGGAAAAGGGTATTTTTACCCGGGATGACTTTGATGGTCTGGATTTTACCTGGGGCAATCTGGAGACCATCCAGACCATTGTGGAGCGGGTGGTCAACATGGAGGGTATCGGACAGGAGTTTGCCAGAGGCACCCGGCATCTGGCACAAACCATGGGCAAAGGATCTGAAAAGTATGCCCTGCATGTCAAGGGGTTGGATGTGATCTGCGGCGATCCACGGGGGATCAAGGCGTTCGGCCTGACCTATGCCATTGCCTCCCGGGGCGGGGACCACCTGCGGGCCGAACCCTTTTTCGAGCTGACCAACCGGTTTGAAGAGGCGGAAAAACGGTTCGGCACGCGGGATGCAGCCAACCGGCTGTCAGACAACGGTAAGGCCAAGCTGGTTGAGTTTACCGAACGCCAGGCCCTGCTCACCGACTGCCTGACCATGTGTAAGAACGTGGGCCTGAGCATGGATGTGCTGGATTTTGACCTGGCCTCCGATCTTCTCCGGGCAGGCACCGGGCTTGCGTTCACCGGAGACCGGGTGGACACGGCGCTCAAAAACTGCATCACCAATGACCGCCTCATGAACATTGACTTCGGTGTGACCGCCAAGGATGATACACTGCCGCATCGGTTTACCCATGAACCCCTGACCGAGGGAGACTCAAAAGACCAGGTGGTCCCGGTCCGGGATATGGTCAAGGATTACTACAAAATAAAGGGCTGGGATGAACACGGGGTGCCCAAAAAATCATGAGTCAGAAAACCGTCTCACATAACGTCACGGGGGGCCTGACCAGCTACGGCCATGTGGCCGGGATCCTGATGAGCGATTCAACCATCCCCAGGATCCCGGGTGACCCGGGCCATGCCGAAACCTTTTCATTCCCCGTGATCTACCACACCCTGGAAGGCTTTCCCTTTGAAGACCTGGTGGAGATCCGGAAAGATCACCTGGATGTCCTCCTGGCCGGCGCCAAATTCCTGGAAGACAAAGGCGTTCGCTTTGCGGCGGCCGACTGCGGCCTGTTCGGCCCCTTTACCCGGGATGTGACACAGCACCTGTCCATCCCCTTTATCGGCACGGCCCTGGATCTCGTACCCCTGCTGCAGCATCACCTGCCGGCCCGCCAGAAAACCGGGATCATCACTGGTGATACCCGGATTCTCAAACCGGCGCACCTTGACGCCTCCGGCATTGATCCGGATTCGGTGGTCATATCAGGTATGGAGAATTCAGACGCGTTCAGGCAGGTGGTGATGGAACGCGGCAATATCCTGGATGTGTCGCACATGCGCAGCGGCGTGATCCAGGCCGCAGAAGCGCTCAAGGATCAGAACATCGGTGCCGTGGTCCTGGAGTGCACCAACCTGATCTCATTCAAAACAGATATCCAGGGCTGTCTCAGACTGCCGGTGTTTGATCTTACCTCTCTCATCGAATTCTATGCCGCCGGGTTCATGAGGCAGGCCTTTACATCCCGGTTCATCTGAAAAGACCTGATCGATCCAGACCTAATCGATCAGCAAAAACGGATCCTGGTGGCGGCCCGAGAGCTTGGCATCAATCACCTCGTCTGTGTAACTCAACAGTCGCATGAATGCCCTTGACAGCTCTTTGAGCGCATCCGGGTCCAGGGCGTTGTCATCCATGGCTGCCCGCTGTTTCTTGAGTTCAAGGTAGGCATCCAGAATTTCATCCGATGCGTAATACAGCATCACCCACTTGCCCGCCACAAAATCATCGGACTGCAGGTCGGTTGCGATCAGATCCTTTTCCAACCATGATTTCATGCCGAACGCTTCCACGATCCGGTCGGACAAGGGTTTGACGATCTCATAATCCTCAGGCGTCATGGGCGGGCTCAAAGCCAGGTTTTTCACGCCGCAGGCCACCATCTCCACAAAACAGTTGATCATGCCGAGCTGAAATGAGATCCGATCGATATTTTCTGTTGATAGGGTCATCCTAATCTCCAATGGTGTTAAGTTAAATCTTAAAAATGAAACACTGAACGTTATAGTCTGATTTTTTCTTAAAAAATAGGTTTTTATAATAGAACTGTGGGAGTTATAAAAAAACCATCTTGATATCTATCATGATATATATTATCTTGGTGAATGAATAGAATATTCGACATAGAGGTAGGCAAATGGAACAGCAGACAGCAAAAATTTTTATGAGCGGCAGGAGCCAGGCCGTGCGCCTGCCCAAGGAATTTCGGTTTGAAGGAAAAGAGGTGTATATCCGCCGGGTCGGTGATCAGGTGATTCTTTCTCCCAAACCATCATCCTGGAAAGACTTCTTTTTCAAAGAGGAAAAGGCGCCGGAGGATTTTCTTAAGAACCGGAAGGATCTTGATCTCCAGGAAAGAGATCTGTTTGAATGATCCGGTATATGCTGGATACAGATATCTGCAGCTATATCATGCGGGAAAAACCTCTTCATGTGTTTGAACGGTTCGATGCCCTGGAGATGTCTCAATTCTGCATATCTGTGATTACATATGCAGAGTTTATGTATGGGATAGCGTATTCATCAAACCCTGAGAAAACAGCGGTTGTGGTAGACCGGTTTGTAGAACATGTGTCTGTGATCCCCTGGGATAGGCCGGCTGCGGAACGATACGGAAAGATCAGGGCATCACTGCAGGCCGCCGGCAACATCATCGGTGCCATGGATATGATGATCGCCGCCCATGCCTTGAGCTGCGATATGGTTCTTGTGACCAACAATGAAAAGCATTTCAAACGGGTTCAGGGACTCAGGGTGGAAAACTGGGCCGCCTGACATCGAGCACTTCTGAAGAATAAGGACCTGCCATGACCTGTTACGCATTTAAAGATGACAAGCCCCGAATCCATGAATCAGTATTTACCGCGCCCACAGCCCAGATTATCGGGAATGTCAGCATCGGGGCAGAATCCTCGGTATGGTTCCAGACCGTGATCCGGGGTGATATGGAAAAGATCACCATTGGAGAGCAGACCAATATCCAGGACCTGTGCATGTGCCATGCGGACGAGGGCATTCCTTTGAACGTGGGAAACAGGGTGACCGTGGGGCACCGCTGCATCATCCACGGGTGTACCATCGAGGACGGATGCCTGATCGGTATGGGTGCAGTGATCATGAACCGGGCATCCATCGGCAGGGGATCTGTTATCGCGGCTGGTTCCGTGATCCTGGAAGGCAGTCAGATACCGCCCTATTCCCTGGTGGCGGGATCACCGGGCCGGATCAAGAAAACCTACCGCAAGCGTGAAGAGATCGAAGCTTCCATCCGTGAGATGTCTGAAATCTACATGGAAAATGCCCGGGCGTTCCAATCAGATACATTCTATAAAATAACGGATTGATCCGGCAGCAGGTTTGACGATCAGGTCAGCAGCCGGGGAGGGCGGTCAGGCCCTTTGCCCAGGCCCTGACGGATCGTGGTGTTTTTGCCGGTTTTGACTCCCTGATCATAGGCATCACCCAGACGGTACATGCTGCGTCTGCCCCGGGAGAGCCTCGGGAACACCCGCTGGATCTCCATGCGGT
>QZLA01000132.1 GCA_004796375.1 Desulfobacteraceae bacterium | reverse complement strand
TCATCTCTTTTTTTCTAACCTCTTTGATCATCTGGATTTCGATATCCATCAGCTCTGCTCCAAAAGGGTTTTGGCAAACCGGGGCAGAGCAAATGCCGCCTTATGGACCTGTTCGGAATAGTACTTGAGATGTTTTTGCATGGCATCTGGAATGGTGCGCGAGGGCTGGGTCAGCGCCACACCCAGTGACCCCAGGCAGATGCCGATGGTGCCTCCCGGATAGGAGGGAACGGTGATGCTGGCGTAGGCCCGGGTGTCAAACAGGGATTTGACGATGCTGAACAGCCTGGATACGGTTTCCTGGTGTATGAAGACGGATTCCCCCTGGGCAGCGACCAGACCGCCTGGTTTGAGGGCCCGCTTGAGTTTCTCGTAAAACGGTTTTTCAAACAGGGCTTCTCCAGGTCCGATCGGGTCAGACGAATCCACGATGATGACATCATAGGTGTCCGGGTGTTCATCCAGGAACAGGTTGCCGTCACGGATATGGACACAGACCCTGGGATCATCGAAACCACACGCGACCTCAGGCAGATATTGCTTTGAAATGTCGATCACCATGCCATCGATTTCGCAGATATCCAGGATGCGGATTTCCTTGTGCCGGGCGGCCTCCCTGAGCGTTCCGCCGTCTCCGCCGCCGATCACCAGCACCCGCTCCGGGCAGGGGTGGGCAAACAGGGGCACATGGGCCATCATCTCATGATAGGCAAATTCATCCCGTTCAGTGAGTTGGATGATTCCGTCCAGTACCAGCATCTTTCCATAACTCCGGGTCTGGTACAGGTCGATCTGCTGATATGGGGAGGCGGTGGATACCAGGGTTTTTTCAATTTCTACGGAAAGCGCCATGCCCGGCCACATGGGGCAGATTTCGGAGAACCATCCGTTCATGATCTGATTGCCGGTGTGCGCCATGGATCACCTGCGGTACCCGACCTGCAGCCGGTAGCTGGACCCCTTTAAAACCGACAATGCAAATTCTGCTGTTTCACGGGATTCATAAAAACGGCGCAGGGTCAGGTCAAGATACACGGCTCCGGACACGGGGATAAAATGCCCGGATATCAAGGCGTCCTGTGCGGTCCGGGTCATTGTGAACCCCGTGGATTGTTCATCTTCCTTCTGCGGGGTCACCCGGCATGGCTCAAGGGGTGGGGCCCCGATTTTATCGAGCAGCCGGTCGGTAAAGGATGCGATCTTTTCCGGTGTATCAATAATGCCTGCGGCACACCCGTAAATATCCACAGAAGCGGTCAGCCCCCAGGGTCGTGCCTGCTCAAAATCCATTTCCCAGGATACCGGTTCCCGGGTCGGCGGCACGAAAGTACTGTCCGGTTGACTGCCGGCAGGCGCTTGATCTGGATCTTGAGTTGCGTTGATGTCAAGGGTCTGCCTGGAGATCAGTCCCCGGTTCTGGTCTGAAGATATCTGTGTGTGCTTTGATTCCAGGTCCTGGCTCACCGTCTTGATGGCGATGTTGAAATCGATACGGTCTCCGCAGGTAAACATGTCTACGGCGGCATAATCATGCTCCGGCCAGGTATGTATGGTAAAATGGGATTCGGCGATTATCACCACACCGCTCACCCCCTGTGGGGTAAAGTGATGAAAAGAGGAGGAGATCACTGTGGCGCCGCTTTTTTGTGCGGCATCAACCAGGATGCTGTTGAGCCTGTTTTTGTCCAGAAGGATCTCATGGCTGCACCCGTAAAACTCAATATTGATGTGCCGGCCCAGGGCCAGGGATTGCTGTTGGTTTATCGTCATGGTACTTGGTTTCAGTCTGGTTTCACTATGTGGTAAAAAAACAGCAGGGTCAAATCACAGCCCTGCGGATCTTAACCGAATTCATACATGCTGTTGAAACGGTCAAACTCTGTATCGACGTTCAATCCACTTTGCTTGAGTTTTTCCACCAGATAGGGGACATTGTATCTCAGGTAAGGGTTGACTTTCAGCTCATCTCCGACGGTGGTATAGAGGTCGGCAGGGTTGATCGACGCCAGGTATGGATCGATATCCGGGTTGTCCGGGTCCATGATCCGGGCATAGGTCATGGCCTCCTGAACATAGTCGTGTCCGGCATAAACCCGGGTGTTTTTGTCAAACCCGGCCAGAAATCTGATGGATTGGAAAAAGGCGTTCATGTCTCCTGAAAAGCAGTTGCCGATGGTTCCGTTAAACAGGGTGTCTCCGGTGATAAGGAATGGCCCGTGATGAAATGTGATACAGTCGGCCATGTGTCCCGGTGTGTGATACACTTTTAGCACCTCACCATCCAGTTCAATGGATTCACTAGATGAGAGGGTTGTAAAATTCAGAAACCGGGCACTGCTTTTTTGAAGTATGCCAGAATTTCCTGATGTGTGATCCGGGTGACTATGGGTATTGGTCACATAATGAAGGATAAGGTCATGTTCCGACACGTAATCCAGGATGTCGTCCACCGCACCGGGATCAATGGCAATGGCGGTTTTGGGGCCGTAGACCAGGTAGGAGAAATTGTCTGCACTGTATCTGAACTGTGTGATATTCATGCGCGGTGTTCCTCACGTTTGAACCGTTGGATTAAAAACTCCACAAAGTGTACTCAAGTTCTTTGATTTAATCAAGATGTAAGGCAACAAGGAAGCAGGGACTGGTTATACCAGGGAGCCGATCTTTTCAGCCAGTTCGTCCTGGTTGAGGAAGTTGCAGTCGATTTTAACCTCCGCATACTTTTCATACAGGGCGTTCCGTTCGATATACAGTTCCTCAAAGGTCTGATTTTTCGCCTTGGCAATTCCCCGGGTTTCAAAATCATGAATCCTTTTTTTGATGTTTTCAAAGGTGACATCAAGATAGATGATGGTGGATATCCGGGTCAGGTGTTTCATGACTTTGTCGCTATAGACCACACTGCCCCCTGTAGCAATGATATGGCGTTGGATATTGAGCTTGAGCAGCTCATTTTCTTCAATATGGCGAAGATTGATGTGATCACTTTCATCAATGATCTCTTGAAGCGTTTTCTGCTGGTTGATCTGGATCAGGACATCGGTATCGATAAACCCGAAACCCATGTTTTTGGCCAGGATAATGCCGATGGTGCTCTTGCCGGCGCCCGGCATGCCGATCAAAGTTAAATTGGTTTTCATGGTGCGTCACTTTCCAGCACTTCGGCAGAACGACTGCTGTCAGTGCAACTATGGATTAAATGCACACAGCTATCATAAAAGCCGTCGCAAAGCAATATTAACAGACTGGCACAAATTATTTGAATCATGCGGTGGAAAAGAGATTGATTTGGATTTTTTTTTTTTGAAAAGCGATTTATAATACTCTATTTTTGATTTGACAGTGTTTGACAGTAGTTCTGATGATGAAGAGAAGAGTAGGCCATGGCATATACGTTTGAACGGTGGAAGATAGAGCAATCCGCCGATCTTTACGGGTTGAACGATTGGGGCGGCGGATACTTTCATCTGGCTGAGAACGGGGACCTGATGGTCATGCCCTCACCGGGTGAGATATCCAATGCGGTCAGTATTCCCGAAATTGTAGAGGGGATTAAAACCCGGGGGCTGGATATGCCCGTACTCCTAAGGGTGGAGAATATCCTGAATTCACGTATCATTGAGCTGAATGAGAGTTTTTTATCCGCGATTAATGAACTGGAATACCAAGGGGCGTATGTGGGGGCCTATCCCATCAAGGTCAACCAGCAGCAGCAGGTGGTGGAGCGGATCACCCAGTTCGGCGCCCGGTATCACCATGGCCTGGAAGCCGGCTCCAAGGCCGAGCTGATCGCGGCCATGGGGATGCTTAATAATAAAAATGCCCCGTTGATCTGTAACGGTTATAAGGATGAAGAGTTTATCGATTTGGGGTTGTATGCATCAAAACTCGGCCATTTTTGTATCCTGGTCGTGGAGATGCCCAGCGAACTGCCGCTGATCATCGAGCGGTCCAAGGCTTTGAATGCCAGACCGGTCTTAGGTATCCGGATAAAACTGTCGGCCCAGGCCGGGGGACACTGGTCCGACTCCGGCGGGGACCGGAGCATTTTCGGCCTGGGAACATCCCAGATTGTCCAGGCCATCGACCTGCTGGCCAGAGAGGATATGCTGGACTGCCTGCAGATGGTGCATTATCACCTAGGATCCCAGATTTCAAATATCCGGGAGATCCGTACGGCCGTCAATGAGGCCTGCCGGGTGTATGCCGGGTTGTACAAGGAGGGGGCCAACGTCAAGTACCTGGATCTTGGGGGGGGGCTGGCCGTTGACTATGACGGGTCTCAATCCAATTACCTGAGCAGTAAAAACTACTCACTGAACGAGTATTGTACCGATATTGTAGAGGCGGTGATGACCTCTTTGGATGAGGAGAGTATCCCCCATCCCACCATTATCACCGAGTCGGGCCGGTCACTGGTGGCCTACTACTCCATGCTGCTGTTTAATGTCCTGGATGTCACCCGGTTCAGGGCCGGGGACCTTCCCGAAACCCTGCCCGAAAATTGCCATCCCCAGATTCAATATATGTTTGAGGCGCTAAATTCTTTGAGTATCAGGAACCTTCAGGAGTGTTTCAACGATATCCTGTACTACCGGGATGAGCTGCGCAACCTGTTTAATCACGGGAAAATCAGTCTGCGGGAGCGCGCCCTGTCCGAAAAGCTGTTCTGGGCCGCCATGGACGAGATTGCCAGAAAATCAAAAGACCTCAAACAGGTGGCGCCGGAACTGGAGGATATTGAGCGGGCGCTGGCAGATATCTATTACTGTAACTTCAGTGTATTTCAGTCCCTGCCCGATGCCTGGGCCATTGAACAGCTTTTTCCGGTCATGCCCATCCACCGCTTGGATGAAGAACCGGTGCGCAAGGGGATCCTGGCAGATATCACCTGTGACTGCGACGGCAAAATCGACCGGTTTATCGATTCCCACGGGTTTAACCGCTATATGCCCCTGCATGAACTCAAGGAATCGGAAGAATACTATCTGGGTACTTTTTTGGTGGGGGCCTACCAG
Organism: Desulfobacteraceae bacterium; assembly: GCA_004796375.1. Classification (GTDB taxonomy): domain Bacteria; phylum Desulfobacterota; class Desulfobacteria; order Desulfobacterales; family Desulfobacteraceae; genus MADRE2. The sequence goes on along the minus strand of QZLA01000132.1, from coordinate 671 downwards.
GAAACCCTGGGGGATCTTCATAACCTGATGGGAGATACCCATGTGGTGACCGTAAAGATACTTGAAAACGGCGAGTATGAATTTGTGGACGAGCAGGAGGGGGATACTGTGGCCAATGTGCTTTCCTATGTCGCCTATGATCCCAAACAACTGTTCAACCGGTTCAGGGGGACGGCAGAAACCGCTGTCCGCCAGAAACGGATCACCCCACAGGAGCGTCGTGAGATCATGCAGGCGTTCGAGGCCGGATTGAGGGGATATACCTATTTTGAACGCTGATCCATTGAAACCATTTTTAAATTAAGGAGCGATATCATGTCCAAGGTATTGATTGTCGGGGCAGGTGGTGTCGGCAGTGTTGTGGCGCATAAGTGCGCACAGATTCCACAGGCATTTTCAGAAATTGTTCTGGCCAGCCGGACATTGGGCAAATGTGACGACATTGCCGCCTCAGTGAAAAAAAGATTTAACACGGACATTACTACGGTTGAACTGGATGCGGATAATGTGGCCCAAACCGTTGCCCTGATCAAAACACACCAGCCGGACCTGTTGATCAATGTGGCCCTGCCGTACCAGGACCTTCCGCTGATGGACGCCTGCCTGGAGACCGGTGTGGACTACCTGGACACGGCCAACTATGAACCGCCTGATGAAGCCAAATTTGAGTA
>QZLA01000248.1 GCA_004796375.1 Desulfobacteraceae bacterium | reverse complement strand
GAACGTTCCACCCCTGTGCGTCGCACCCCCGAACGTCGCACCCCTGAACGCACCACTCCGGAGCGCCTCGCTTCCGAGAGCATCGAGCCGGAAAATAAGATTGTTGAAGATGAGAATGATGCGGCCATGCAGGCAACTGAAACGGATCGGCCGGCATCCTTTACCAAAGAGGAAAAATCCACCCGTATTCTAAGAAAAAGCAAAAAAGGCGGTGTCACCCGTAAGATTGCCGTTCCCCCAGCCCCGAAGAAAGCACGTAACCTTCCCGAACAGGACACCAGCCGCAAGGGATCTGCCAAATTGCTCGGGCGCGATACAGTGATGGGGATCATCAACTCCATGCGTGAAGAGGGTGCCACATTTGATCAGATTGCAAAACACCTGATCGATTTAGGACAGCCGACCTTTTCCGGGCGCGGCGAATGGCACGCTCAGACCATTCACCGGCTGTGCAGCAAGAAAAAATAAACTGGTTCCTTTAACGGACCATTGAGGGCAGGAGATTCATCTCTCCTGCCTTTTTTATTTGAGCCGCTCCATGTAAGCCGCCCACTCTGCCGGGAGCAGTTGCCTCTTCTGGGTATTGCAGGTCTTGCAGCAGGGAACCACATTGTGACGTTCACTTTTCCCCCCTCTGGATATGGGGATGATATGATCCATGGTCAGATCACTCACACTGAACTGCCCGTTGCAATAGTGACACCGGCCTGAGGAACGTTTCCGCTTCCACCACTGGCTGCTTCGAAGCTGCCGGGCTTTCTCCCGCTCTTTTTTTAACGCTTTTTCATCAATAAAGGGATACAAGGGGTCCATAAGGAGACGTCCTGAACCGATCAATAGCCGAACTCGGAGAGTTTCCGCTCACTGGATGACCAGTTTCGGGTCACCTTGACAAACAGTTTAAGCAGCACCTTTGATCTCACCAGGCGTTCGATATCGTTACGCGCCTTTTCACCGATCTGTTTGAGCATGGCACCTTTCTTACCGATGATGATCCCTTTCTGGGAATCCCGGATAACATGGATGCTGGCATGAATCACGATCAGGCGCTTCTCCTCTTCAAAGGCATCTATGGTTACAGCACTTGAGTAGGGAATCTCCATGCCGGTGAGCCTGAAAATCTTTTCTCGAATGATCTCCTTGATAATAAACCGCTCTGAAACATCGGTCAGCGTCTCTTCGGGAAACAGCGGCGGTCCCGGTTCTAGGGTTTTCTCTATCTCGTCCAGCAGCGATTCGACCTGAAGCCCGGTCTTTGAAGAGACCGGCACGACAGCGCCAAAATCATAGGCGGTCTCATATGTCTCAATCATCGGCAGGATCGTGTGCTTTTTTACCCGGTCAATCTTGTTGAGCCCCAGGATAACCGGCTTGGATAATTTCCTGAGCTGGTTCAGTATCAGCTGTTCATCGGATTTGCGTTTGGATGTCACATCCACCAGGAAAAGGATAGAATCCACGTCCTCCAAAGCGTTGACCGCCTGGGCTACAATTTTCTGGTTGAGCAGGTTTGTGGCCTTATGGATTCCCGGTGTATCTACAAAAACGATCTGTGACCCTTTGCGATTGACAATCCCCAGGATACGGTCCCGTGTGGTCTGGGGCTTTTTAGAGGTAATCGAGATCTTCTGTCCCAATACAAAGTTCAGGAATGTGGATTTTCCGGCATTGGGCGCTCCGATGATGGCAACAAACCCCGATCGGGTGTTCATTTCACCCATCTGATCACTCATACGCCTCTCCCTCCTCTTCTTCACCGGCATACCAGGCCAGCAGGTTGTCGATCTCTTCGAGGATCCTGTGTCTTCCCTGCCGTGTTTTGGAAGAGAACAGGATCACCTCGTCAACCCCACGGTTAATCTGCTTGCAGATCGCATGGCATCGTTTGTCCTGATTGGTTTTGCTCAATTTATCCGCTTTGGTCAGGATCACCAGGTAGGGTAGATCGTGATCCTCGAGCCAGTTGGCAAGCTCAAGCTCCTCCTGTCCGGGATCCCGCCTAATGTCCATCAAAAGTATCAGGCCCATCAGGTTTTCACGCTTTGACAGATAAGTTTCCACCATGGGTTTCCACTGGGCCCGGATCTGTTTGGACACCTTGGCATATCCATATCCGGGAAGATCGACCAATGACAGGGACCCGTTGACCAGAAAGAAATTGATCAGTTGAGTACAGCCCGGTTTTGAACTGGTTTTCACCAGGTTCTTTCGCTGCACCAGGCAATTAATCAATGACGATTTCCCCACATTGGACCGGCCGGCAAAAGCGATCTCCGGCAGTTCAGATGTTGGATAGTGTACCGGTTTGGTGGCACTCTTTATGAAATCAACCTGTTTGATAATCATCGATTTTTAAAGTATTTCTCCAGTCGGTCAAACCCTGTCTCAAGATTTTCCATGCTGTTGGCATAAGAGAACCGGATATATCCCTCCCCGTTGGCACCAAAATCGATACCCGGCGTAACCCCGACATGGGCGTTCTCAAGGATATCCAGAGCCAGGGCATAAGAGTCATTTGAAACATGCTTGGCATTGGCAAAAATATAAAAAGCCCCGGTGGGTTCGACACTCACGCCGAGCCCCAGATCCCTGACTCTTTCCAAAGCGTATTTTCTCCGGGTGTTATAAATATTCTTCATCTCAAGGGTTTCTTCGTGTGCCTGCTCCAATGCAGCCACCCCCGCCAGCTGAATCACCGAGTTGGCACAGATGAAAAAGTTCTGCTGCAGGACCTGCAGCGGCCGGATGAACTGTTTGGGGGCGATCAGGTACCCGAGTCTCAAACCGGTCATGGCAAACAGCTTGGAAAATCCGTTGAGCACAAAGGCCTGATCCGTAAATTCAAAAATGGAATGATCCGTTCCTTCATATACCAGGCCATGGTAGATCTCATCGGAAATGACATACAGGTGATGGGCCTTGGCCACCTCAACAATCTGTGTCATCCGCTCCTTTGAAATAATGTTCCCGGTCGGGTTGGAGGGCGAGTTGATAAAAATGGCCCGGGTATTGGGCGTGATTTTCTGTTCGATCGCCTCCGGGGTATAGACAAACCCCTCCTCCTCATGCACCGGTACCGTTACCGGCACACCCTGGACATAGTTGATAAAATTTGCATAGCAGGCATAATGCGGATCAGAGATGATGATTTCATCTCCCGGGTTCACCAGTGCGGAAAAGAGCAGCAGCATGGCCGGCGAGGTCCCTGATGTGATCAAGATCTGGCCCGGATCGATCAGGGTCCCGTATTTTTCAATGTGATACCGGCAGATAGCCTCCCTTAAGCGGATATCACCAAGGCTGTGCGTATAGCTGGTTTCATTGCACTCAAACGCCTGTGTCACGGCATGGTCGATACACTGGGGAACACAAAAGTCGGGTTCCCCGATTTCCATATGCACCACATCAATCCCTCTGGCCTCCATCTGGTGTATCTTCTCCAGGATCTCCATCACAATGAAGGGTGTAATGGCATCGCATCTTCTGGCATGTCCGGGGTATGTCATCTGGGCCACCTGTAGCATTTTTGGTTAAGTTTAAATCACCTTGTTAAGCGGATATTCGATAATACCTTCTGCCCCCTCTTTGAGCAGCAGCGGAATCAGGTCACGCACCACATTGATGTCGATGATGCTCTCAACAGAAAACCAGTCCGACTGGTAAAGGGACGCAATGGTCGGTGCGTTCAGGCAGGGCAGCAGGGAGACGATTTTAACCAGCTTGTTCTCCGGGACATTCATTTTGATGCCCACCAGTTTTCCGGCCCGCAATGCACTTTGAAGCAGCATGGCAATCTGTTCAATCTTTTCACGCTTTTTGGGATCCTCCCAGGACGCTTTGTTGGCAATCAACTGGGTATTGGTTTCCATCACCTCGTGGATCACCTTTAAATTATGGGCCCGGATGGTGCTCTCGGTTTCAGTGATTTCCACAATGGCATCTGCAAGACCGGAGACGATTTTGGCTTCTGTGGCCCCCCAGGAGAACTTGACATTGACATTAATACTGCGTTCTTTGAAAAACCGTTTGGTATATTTTACCAACTCTGTGGAGATGGTTTTGCCCTCAAGGTCTTCCAGGGTGTTGATGTCTGAATCACCGGCAACCGCCACGACCCAGCGGGCCGGCCGTTCACTGACCTTTGAATAAACCAGATCCGTGACCACATGTACATCGGACCCGTGCTCCGCAATCCAGTCCAGGCCGGTAAGGCCGGCATCAATGATACCGCTTTCCACATTGATGGACATCTCCTGGGCCCGGCACAACGCGCACTCGATGGTATCATCGTCTATATCCGGGAAATAGCTCCTGCCGTTTACATTAATCTTCCATCCAGACCGCCTGAACAGGGACACCGTGGCCTCCTGGAGGCTGCCTTTAGGAATACCGAGTTTAATTAATTTCTCCATTATTTATATACCTTTTTGGGATCAAAAATGAGTTGATCGGTTATGGTCAGTGAACCATCCTTTTCGAATTTCTGGAAAAAGCAGCTTTTATAGCCTTTGTGACAGGCTGCACCGCCGACCTGCTCCACCTTGAGCAGCACGGTATCATGATCGCAGTCGATCCGAACCTCTTTGACATGCTGGACATGACCCGAGGTTTCTCCCTTTTTCCAAAGGCTCTGCCTGGATCTGGAAAAATAGGTTGCTTTCCCTGAGCGGATGGTTTCCTCAAATGCGGCCTCATTCATATAGGCCAGCATCAGAACCTCACCGGTTTCATGATCCTGTGCAATGGCGGGAACCAAACCGCCGGTCTTGGTAAAATCAAGCCTGAACATGGTATAAAAACTCCTTTTGGGTATCACATCTTGGCTGATGAATCAAAACTGTAATATTTATCTTTTTTTAAATAAAATGTCAAATTTATATGAGCATTTTCAAAGTTTGTTACCCGAATCAAACATGGATCAAGTGTTGCCTTCACCCCTGTAATCTGATAAGTAGCTTTGAGTTGTAAGCATAGAATATCATAACCCAATCAGAGTGAATATGGTACGAAAAAAAAGCCGCTCCCAAGTTCTGAAAAAAAGAGGAAAAAAGAAGGAACAACACCTGTTTGTCAGCATTCTTAAATGGACCACCGGGCTGTTTTTAGTCGCGGTTCTTCTGGCATGCGCCTTACTTGCAGGCGTATATGCCTATATCAGCCGTGATCTCCCCCAGATCAATACCCTTGAAGATTATCGCCCATCAACCGTGACCAGCGTATTTTCGGATGACGGCAGAAAAATCGGAGAATTTTACAAACAGCGCCGCATCGTCATCCCCCTGTCCGAGATGCCTGACAGCCTGATCAATGCCTTTATTGCTGCGGAAGACTCAAGATTCCGTGAACATCCGGGGGTGGACATCCTGTCTATCTTCCGGGCATTTATCAAGAACTTTAAAGCCGGGACCATTGTTCAGGGGGGCAGCACCATCACCCAGCAGGTCACCAAATCATTTCTTCTGACCCCGGAAAGAACCTATACCCGGAAACTTAAGGAAGCCATACTGGCTTATCGGATAGAACAGCGGTTTTCAAAAGATGAAATTCTATTCTTATACCTGAACCAGATCTACCTTGGCCATGGGGCCTACGGGGTAGAAGCGGCGGCGGAAAACTATTTCGGCAAACATACAAAGGACCTGAACCTGGCTGAATGCTCCATGCTGGCAGGTCTTCCCCAAGCCCCCAGCAAATACTCCCCGTTCCGTTTCCCGGAGCGGGCCAAGCAGCGGCAGATATATGCGCTCAACCGGATGAAGGAAGATCATATCATCACCAACCTTGAAGCCACGGAAGCGATCAATGTTAAACTGGATATCCAGCCCAGGAAAAACTGGTTCATTGAGCGGGTGCCCTGCTATACCGAACACGTCCGGCGATACGTTGAAAAAAAATATGGTGAAGATGCACTATACAAACAGGGACTGCAGATCCACACGGCCGTAAATATTGAGTTCCAGAAGATTGCCCGCAAATCAATCGTCAAGGGATTGACGGAACTGGATCGCAGAATGGGGTATCGTGGTCCGCAGGACCATATTGCATCACTGCAGATCGAACGGTTCTGCGCCAAGGTCACCAAAGATTTGGATGGTGCGATTCCCAAACAGGGAGAGGTCTACGACGGGGTCGTGCTCAAGGTGGATGATGAAAACCAGCAGACCCTGGTACGCGTCGGCAATTTCCAGGGGACCATTGCCACGGAGAATATCACCTGGGCCAGGAAACCCGATATCGAGGTGGCCTACTATGAAAGCAAAATCAAGCGCCCCTCCCAGGTTTTTAAAAAAGGGGACGTGATCCGGGTCAAACTCCTCAATGAAATCATTGAAAACAAACCGATCCGTTTCGGCCTGGAGCAGGACCTGACCGCCCAGGCGGCACTGTTGAGCATCGAGACCGAATCCGGTCATGTTAAAGCCATGGTGGGCGGCCGGGATTATAGAAACAGCCAGTTCAACCGGGCCTATCAATCCAGGCGGCAGCCGGGTTCCGCCTTTAAGCCGATCATTTATGCCGCTGCCCTGGACAAAGGATATACCGCTGCCAGCGTCATCATTGACTCCCCTGTCGTCTATAAGGATACTGAACGGGATTTCACATGGAAACCCCACAATTACAAAGAGGTGTTTTACGGCCCGACCCTGTTCCGGGAAGCCCTGGTCAAATCCAGAAATGTGGTCACCATTAAAATCCTGCAGGATCTCGGCATCGATTACGTGATCGACTATGCCCGCAAACTGGGCATCACCTCGGAAATCAGCCAGGATCTGTCCATTGCCCTGGGCTCATCCGGGCTTTCCCTGCTTGAAATCGTGAATGCCTATTCCGTATTTTCCAACCTGGGATACTTCATCGAGCCGGTGTTTATTACCAAAATTTATGATCGTGACGGTAACGTCTTAGAAAAATCCCAGACCGTCAGGACCAAAGTGATCGATATGAGTACCGCCTATATCATGACCAACATCATGGAGAGCGTGGTCAAATCCGGTACGGGCTGGCGGATCAAAGCACTCAAGCGGCCGGTGGCCGGCAAAACCGGCACCACCAACAACCTTTATGATGCCTGGTTTCTGGGTTACACCCCCAGATACACGACCGGTGTATGGGTGGGACTTGACCAGGAAGCCTCTCTGGGAAAAGGCGAAACCGGCTCCAGAACCGCCAGTCCCATCTGGCTGGATTACATGAAAGGGGCGCTGGAGGGCAAACCGGTCAGAACCTTTAATGTGCCCGAGGGCATCGTGTTCAGTAAGATTGATGCGGTGACCGGTCTTTTACCGATTGAAGCATCTGAAAAAACCATTTTCGAATGTTTCAAAGAGGGCACCGCCCCAACCGAATATACTCCCAAACCGGATGAGGCCTCAGAACCGGATGATTTTTTCAAGCAGGGCATGGAAGGATAGATCTGACCTCTTGACAAGAGGTGTGAAAAGCAAGATACTAAGTTAAGACCCTCGATTTGAGTTTATCATAAAATCCCCCTCAGAGGATAGATTCGCATCAAAACGGTGAAACCGGGTGGAACTCTATTCACCGGTGATTTTATGATGGCTCGTGTGCCGGAATGATGAAAGATGAGGTGGAGAATGATGAACAAGATTCTGACTGGCCTGTTATTTTGCCTGCTGGCGTATCCGCACCCTGTTAATTCCCAGTCGCCCATCAGGGTGGCTGCAATATTCTCCATGTCGGGCGAAGCGGTTGCCATTTCCATTGAACACCTGACGACAACCCGGTTTGCCGTTGATGAGATCAACGCCAGAGGCGGCATACTCGGCCGACCCATCGAACTGATTGAACTGGATAATGAGAGTACGCCTCTTGGGGCCAGAAGGGCTGCCATGGAAGCCATCCGGCTGGGTGTGAGTGCCGTGGTCGGCGGATCATGGAGTTCCCATGCCCTGGGTATGGCCACCCCCCTACAGCAAGCGAAAATCCCCACCTTAAGTCCCACTGCAACCAACCCCAAAGTGACCCGGGTGGGAAACTACATCTTCCGGGTCTGCTTTATCGATTCTTTCCAGGGGCACATGTTGGCGCAGTTTGCCCATCAAGAGCTCAACGCCGAGAAGGTCGCTGTACTCACAAATGTTGACCAGGTCTATGCCATAGGCCTGTCAAGGCAGTTCATAAAAAGCTTTCAGCAATCAGG
>QZLA01000338.1 GCA_004796375.1 Desulfobacteraceae bacterium | reverse complement strand
TGGAAACCCTTGTTATTAGCTGGTCGGGATGAGAGGATTTGAACCTCCGACCCCAGCGTCCCGAACGCTGTGCTCTACCAGACTGAGCCACATCCCGACACAAAAAGGATAAATAGACCTTTTTTAATCAAATGTCAATCAGAAAACGCTTTCTTTTATAATTGTGGCTTCACGGCCGGGTCCGACAGACACAATTTTGATCGGGACCTCAACCAGCTGCTCGATTCTTGCCAGGTAATCCTGTGCAATTTGCGGGAGCTGATCAAAGTTCAGAAGGTTGGAGGTTTTTGATTTCCAGCCGGGCAAGGTTTCATAGACCGGTTCACATTCCTTGAGCACATTGATGCTGGCCGGGAAGTCATAAAGGTCCTTACCTTTGTAGGAGTAGTGGGTGCAGATCTTAATTTCATCCAGATCATCCAGTACATCCAGCTTGGTGATGACCAGACCGGTCAGGCTGTTCAGGCGGGCGGTATGCCTGAGCATGACCATATCCAGCCAGCCGCAGCGTCTCTTCCTGCCGGTGGTGGCGCCGAACTCTGAACCGGTCTGCTGAAGCGTTTCACCGGTTTCATCAAACAGTTCGGTGGGGAACGGTCCTGCTCCGACCCGGGTGGTGTAGGCCTTGACAATCCCGATGATCTCATTCAGGTGGATCGGCCCGCCACCGGCACCGCATGCTGCATTTCCGGAAGCGGTTGAAGAAGAGGTCACGAACGGGTAGGTGCCGTGTTCGATGTCAAGGTGTGTACCCTGGGCACCTTCAAACAGGAGTTTCTTATCACTCTTGATTCCCTCATGAAGCATCACGGAGACATCTGTAATATAAGGAGTGAGTCTCTCTTTGATATCGAGGAACTGCTGGATCACTTCCTGGGGATCCAGAGGATCGGAATTAAAATATTTGGTCAGGTAAAAGTTCTTCTCATCCAGGATGGTTTCCACCTTCTGTGCAAACACATCCGGTTCGAGAAGATCACAGAAACGGATTCCCCGGCGTGTGGCCCTGTCTTCGTAGCAGGGGCCGATCCCCCGGCCGGTGGTTCCGATCTTGTTCTTTCCCTTTTTGGTCTCCCGGGCCATGTCGATATGTTTGTGATAGGGCATGATCATATGGGCCCTGTCCGAGACCTTTAGCATGTCGGGAGATACATTGATCCCGTTTTCGATGAGGTAGTTCATCTCTTCGAGAAGGACCATGGGGTCGACCACGACACCGTTTCCGATAAAGCACTTCTTCTGTTGGATGATACCGGATGGTATCAGGTGACTGATGATCTCCTTGCCGTTGACCACCATGGTATGCCCGGCATTATTGCCGCCCTGGAACCGGATCACATAATCCGTGTGTTCACTCAACAGATCTACGATTTTGCCTTTGCCTTCGTCCCCCCACTGGGTTCCGATCACTACAATATTGCCCACTACTTGCTCCTCTTATGTCTGAAAAACCCCTGGATCAGGTCCTTTGTCTCCTGTTCGCAAACACCTGAGACCACCTCAAGGGTATGGTTTAATCGTTCATCCCTGCTGAAATCATACAATGTTCCGGCGGCGCCCCACCGCAGATCCCTGGCTCCGTAAACCAGACGCCCTGCCCTGGCATGAATGATCGCGCCCATGCACATGATGCAGGGTTCAATGGTCGCATAGACCGTGACACCTGTCAGCCGGTAGTTACCCATGGTCCGGCAGGCATCACGCAATGCCTCGATTTCAGCATGACTGGTCGGATCATTGGATGAAATCGGCCGGTTGTGGCCCGTTCCGATCACCCGGCCAGAGTCGCTGACGATTACGGCCCCGACCGGCACCTCATCATACGCCAATGCCTTGCGGGCCTGCTCGATGGCCAGGTTCATATAATAGGTGTCATCCTGCATGCCAGGTATACTTATATGCATCTTTTTATTTCAGGTCAAACAAATTCAATTTTTTATTCAGCACTGTTTCTGTAACCGGATATGGAAATCCTTGCTTTTTTAACTTTGTTTTACTATAGCGATGGTGGTGATCGTCACTCATTAAAAAAGGGGAAAACTATGAAAACCGTGAATACACTCATCCTGTCACTCATCTTTTTCTGCACCGGCGCACTTGCCGCGCCAGGGGATTATGCCGGAACATACAGCGGCACCATGAGCGGAGATACTTCAGGCGTCTGGATGGCCATTGTCGAATCAACGGGTGAGATCAAGATGCTCTCATATGATACCATTGAAGATGAGATGGACGGCAGCAGGGGGTTTTATGTCAGCAGCACCGGCTCCGTCAATTTTATCACCATGAGAAACCAGACCGTGGTTAATGCGACCTTCTCGCCTTCCGGGAGCGTTAACGGAACATGGAGTTATATGGGATATGCCAGCGGAACCATTACCGGAACAAAGCAGAACCTGACCGCACCGTTTGCCGGGACATACACCGGGACATTCACCGGCACCGACACAGGATCGATGACATTCAATATCGACCCAAACGGAAAAGTGACCGGCACAGGCGTAAGTGCGAGTATGGGCAGCTTTGATAGCGAAGGCGCTGTAGACAATGCCGGCCGTATCATGTTCCTGGCCATGAGTGACACCGGGTATGGCACGATTTCAGGCAATACCGTCACAGGCACATGGTATGAGGATGCAGAATACCAAGGCGGCTCTTTCACAGCCTCCAAACAGGTCCCACAATCCGCATATAACTACTACATCCCAGTTTTCAAACCCAGGCCTGGCTACTGGGCAGGACTTGGGATCACCAACTTGAGCAGCACCTCAACAGCCAATATCACGGCCACGGTTTACAAAACAGACGGGTCAACCCTGGCCACAGAAACAAAAACCGTTGCTGCCGGCTGTCAGGACAGTTTCACAATTGGTGATTCACTGACCAATAACGGATGGATCAAGGTGGGCTCAGACCAGAAGCTTGCCGGGCTGACCTTTCTGGGCAGGTTCCATGGGACCACTGCCGACTACTATCTTGCAGATGTCCCTTTTACTGATGAAGCCGTTAAAACCCTTCTGGTCCCCCATGTGGCGCAGAACGCCAACTGGGATACCACACTTTACATTGCCAATACAGAGAACGTCATTGGAACCCTGACCCTGGTCTATAAGAGCAAGGAGGGGATCGCTTCTGCACCCCAGACCGTGGTGATCAGCCCCAATGGCTCCCAGGAGATATCGGTCAGCACGGTGGCAGGAAGTACCGATGTCAGAGGCGGCTATGTCACCATCACCTCAACGCGCGATATTGTGGCGTTTGCTATCTACACCAATATCAAGACCGGCAACTACAGCTACGCGGGGATTGCTGCAATTGACCCGTTAAAAGAATAAAATAGCTTGAAATCCGTTTCAAAGGCTGGTATAAAGACTCGTTACATTGCGCGCCCGTAGCTCAGTTGGATAGAGTATCTGGCTACGAACCAGAGGGTCGGGCGTTCGAATCGCTCCGGGCGCGCCATTTTTCAAAAACAAAGGTCTTCAGGGAAATCCCTGAAGACCTTTTTGGTTTTATCTGGTGTCAGTTGAAAGGCACCGGGCAAATCATTCCCGATGCCACCTTCCCTACTTTTCGATGTTTTCGGCATTGATGCCGGCAAAACTGTAGTTGCCGGTTTTCAGGTTATCGTACAGGGCAAACGCAGTAACGCCCCTGCTGGATGAGATGGTCACATATCCACCTTTAACCGTATTACTGCCGGCAATGGTGGCCACAGACACCTCGGCACTGCCGTTAGCGCCAATCGTGGTCGTGTATGCCGCTGAAGACAGGCCGCTTTTATCGGTATAGGTCAGACTCACCTTGGCACTGGCGCTGTTGGGGTTGGCGACAAATACTGTGGTGTCCCAATTGGTCCACTGGGCCACGTGGGGGATGAGCAGCAGCGTTGACAGCACACTGGAGAACGGGACATCGGCCAGAAAGTAATTGGTGGATGCACCGTCATACTCTCCCATGAAATTGAGCCCGCTCAACGGCTGGTTGGAAGTGATCAACACCCATCCGCTGCTGGCCAGAGATCCACCGATCACAAATGAGGTCTGGCCATTGGCCGGAATGGTCTTGGTCACAGTTTCCAGTTTAGCCCCGACTTTGTTGTACACTTCTGCAGTAACACTTGCCGTGGATGAGCCCTGGTTGGCAATCCCAAAGCCTGACCAGTGACCGGGTCTGGGTTTAAACACCGGGATGGCATACCGGTATGAGGTCTGGGGCACCAAGAGATTATCCGCATTGATACCGGCATAAGAGTAATTGCCTGTCTTGAGGTTATTATACTGGGCAAAAGCGGTCAATCCGCCATTCCCTTCGATGGTGATGTACCCGCCTTTAACGTTGCTGCTGCCTGCAATCAGGGCAACAGAAATCTCCCGGCTTCCCATGGATGGAATGGTGGTGGTATAGGGCTTGGAAGCCACCCCGCTCTTGTCGGTATAGGTAAATGTGACCAGGGCTGATGCAGCGCCGCCGTTGGCCACAAATACTGTGGTATCCCAGTTGGCCCACTGGGCCACATGGGGAATCAGCAGTCGGTTTGACAGCCAGCCCGTGAAGGGGACATCAGACAGGAAATAATCCTTTGTCGCACCGATATACTCGGCGGCAAAGTTCATACCGGCCAGGGGTTCATCCGAGGTCAGTTTGACCCAGCCGTCCTGGGGCGCGCCCGCACCGATCACAAATGCTGTCTGACCGCCGGCCGGAATAGCTTTGGTTTCAGTGGATTGAAGCACTCCGGAACGGTTGTAGATCGCCACGCTGACATCGGCGGTCTGGGTTTTACTCCGGTTGGTAATACCCATACCGGACCAGTAGGCGGATGTCGCCTTATACAGGGGAATAAAATAGTGGCTGTCTTCATTCACGGCATAGATATAGCCATCGTATGACCCGAAAAACACGGTACCATCGCTGCCGATGGCTGCTTGATTAATGACATTCCCATCGGTCAGATAGCGCCACTTCAAGGTGCCGTTCGGGTTCAGAGCATAAAAGTAATCATCGCTGGACCCAAAGAAAATAGTACCGTCCGGGCCGATGACGGGGACGATATTCAAGTCACCACCGGTTTGATAGCGCCATTTGCGGGTTCCATTGGGGTTCAATGCATATAAGAAGTTATCGTCGGATCCCACATAAATGGTTCCATCAAGGCCGATGGCAGGCCTATAGTCGATCTCGCCCCCTGTCAGATATTTCCATTTCAATGACCCGTCCGGGTTCAGGGCGTAGAGGTACCCGTCTTCTGAACCGCAGAAAATCGTGCCGTCCTGCCCGACCACCGGTGAGCCCCACACTTCATCAAGGGTTTTATAGCGCCATTTTAAAGTGCCATTGGCATTCAATGCATAGATATAGGTGTCATCAGACCCGAAATAGATGGTCCCGTCTTCACCCAGGGCCGGGCTGCTGTTCACCTCATCCCCGGTCTGGTAACGCCATTTTCGGGTACCGCTGCTTGTGATGGCATAAAAATAGGTGTCATCCGACCCCACATAAATGGTTCCGTCCGAACCGATAACCGGTGAACTGGATACCCAGCCCCCTGCCGTGTATGACCATTTCAGTGAGCCGTTCGGGTTGATGGCATAGAGGTTTGAATCATGGTTACCGCAGTAGATGGTGCCATCGGGTGCGATGGCGGCTGAACTGAAAAAATTACCTCCAGCCAGAAATCGCCATTTTAGTGTCCCATCGGGGTTCATGGCATACAGGTAGTCGCTGTATGAACCGATGTAAATGGTTCCATCCGAACCGATGGTCGCTGAAGCCCGCACATCATCTCCGGTGTCATAGCGCCAGTTCAGAGTGCCCGGGTTCGCTGCCCACGTCATTCCTGTCCAAAGAAATATCCATAGGGCGACCACAGCCCACCCTGCCGGTTTTTTCCACAATCGTAAACTCATGATTCAACTCCTCTTATTTAAATCGCTGGTTCTACTTTCAGTGCAGACCGCATATGGTTTTCAGCCACAATTTCAGGATCGCGGGAAATGCGTGCAATCGCAAACAATTTATATCGATAACGACACCCTGTGTTAAGAAATATGGCGATAATGGTCAAGAAAAATCTAATTCTAACATTTTTTTATGCTCAAACGCTGTTTAGTTAAAAAAACATTTGACTTAAATTTTCCCACATGATTACTTAGGAACATCTATAAATCTATTAAAGGAGGGGACATGAAAAAACTTGGTATCACGCTTTTTATCTTGATTTTTTTCTTTGCCGGATCTTCATTGCTCTGGGCCGGAGGTGCAGACAACAAGACAAACTGGAGTGCGGAGTACATTGGTATTCTCAACCGGAATGCTGCCATTGATGCAGCAGACATTGTCATGTACAACCCTGCCGGTGTAATGGAGATGGAAAACGGCCTGACCGCAAACCTGTCAGCACATTACATTGCAAAAGACTACAACAACGAAATCAATGGTGTAGACTTTGACCAGGACGAACCTTCTGTCGTTCCCGGCCTTTATACGGTTTATAAAAAAGAGAAGTGGGCGGCATTCCTGGGTGTCACCAATGTTCTGGGCGGTGGAGTAGTTGATTTTGAACACGGCAACGCCACCACCAACCTGGTGGGTGTTCAGCTTATCGGCGGTGCCAATGCACTGCTCGGCGCAGCTGGTGTACCCTCAACTTTCTGGTACAACGGCATCAGCTCCCAGTGGCTTGAAGCCGAACATACCGGTCTGGCCCTGACCACCGGCGCTGCATTTGAAGTGACTGACACCCTGTCTGTTTCACTGGGTCTTCGCTACATGAAGAGTGAAAGAGAGATGGAAGGCGACGTTACCATCGCCGCTGCCAACCCGTTCCCGGCACCGGGTGTGAACGATCCTACGACCGCTTCTGTAGCGTTTGAAGAGGAAGCCACCGGATTCGGCGGTGTTGTCGGTATCAACTGGCGCCCCAACGACAGAGTCAACGTGGGTATCCACTATGACAGCGAAATCGAACTGGATTACGACCAGACTGTTGTTCGTGACACCCACGGTATCCTGCCTGCCCTCGGTATCTCCCAGGGTGGAGAAAGAAACCGAAACCTCCCGGCCGTTCTGGCTGGTGGGGTGTCCTACTGGATCAATGACAGCCTTCGCATGGAAACCAACCTGACTTACTACCTCAACAATGCTGCCAACCTCAAGGATATCCCGGGAACCCCCAGGGACGAAAGTGCCCTGGACAACGGGTTTGACGTAGGTATCGGTTTTGAATACAAAATCAGTGATGCCCTGTCTGCAACCTGCGGTTACCTGTACACGGAAACAGGCGTGGATGCGGTTAACATGACGCCTGAACTGCCGGAACTGGATGCCCATTCAATCGGCGCCGGCCTGACCTGGCAGTTTAATGACCGCCTGACCCTGACCTGCGGCCTGGGCCATGTGTTCTACATTGATGATTCCTACCTGAGTGCTGCTACCGGTGCGACCATCAATTACGAAAAAGACATCACCTTTGTTGCATTTGGCGCGGAATACAAATTCTTTTAAATTCCAGCCTGTTTAACATACGTGTTGGCAAAAGCCTCCTGGATTTGGTCCGGGGGGCTTTTGTGTTTTTTTAGCCGGCCGCCTGTATTGCACCGGCGGTTGATATCTGGTATATTCGACCCAATTATTTACCCTTTTTCAACACGTTTGGCGTGACAAAGCAATTGAACCATGACAACTGACCCACCCACCAAAGAATTTGACTTCTGGAATGATCACTCCCTCGAGTTTCTTGAAATGGCACTGAGACAGGAGTATCGCGAGCGAATCACAAACCCTGACGGATATGGAAAACGCACCGGCGAGTGCGGCGATACCATTGAATTTTTCCTTATGGAAAAAGAGGGACGGCTTGAAACCGTGTCATACGATATAGACGGGTGTTCCAACACCAACGCCTGCTCCAATACCATCGTGACAATGGCAATGGGAAAAACCATTGATCAGGCCTGGGACATTACCGAACAGCAGATCATCGCGTACCTCAAAACCCTTCCGGCCCATGAAACCCATTGTGCGGAGCTGGCCATCGGTGCCTTTTACCTGGCATTAAAGGACCTGAAAACCCCTGACAAGGGATAATCAACGCGTTAAGATCCGCTCAATTGCCCTGGCCAGTTCATTAAAATCGACCGGTTTCATCATGAATGCTGCCGCACCGGCAAGCTGTGCTCTTTTTTCATCCATTTTCTGGCTGTAGCCGGTACACAGAATCACCGGCAGCTCCGGGCGGACCGCAAGGATTCGTTTCATTAAAAGGTCCCCGGTCATGTCCGGCATGGACATATCGGTAACAACCAGGTCAACTCTATCAGGGTCTTTTTCAAACGCTTCAACAGCCAGGAGTGGGGATGTAAATGCACTGACCTGATATCCAATGCGCTCCAGTCTTTTTTTACCGACCTGGGCCAGTGCCGATTCATCATCAACAAAAAAGAGGTGTCCATGCCCCCCTAAAAAGGTTTCCGATGCGGAAGATACTTGATCCGGCATCTGGTCTACCGCCGGGAAACAGCATTCAACCCGTGTTCCTGCGCCCGGTTGTGAGTGAATCCTTATACCGGCATCATGGTTGTTGATAATACCGAGTACGACGGCCAGCCCCATGCCTGACCCCTTGTCAATGCTCTTTGTTGAATAAAACGGATCAAACACCCGGTCCTGAATCTCACGGGGTATGCCGGGCCCGGTGTCTGAGACCGTCAGCCGGACATATGGCCCCGGTTCCAGGGTCCGGTCAAAAAACACCTCTTTTTTGTCCATCCTGATGTTCTGTGCGCGGATGGATATGGTTCCGGGTGCGTCCTCCATGGCATGGGCGGCATTGTTGCAAAGATTCAGAACAATCTGGTGGATCTGGGTCGGATTTCCCCTGATCGGTGAGCAGTCCTCATCCGCCTTGAGTGAAATCCGGATATCTTTATCAATGGATATCCTGAGCATGGCCACGGCATCCTGCAGCACATCGCCAACCCCGAGAACCTGTTTCCGGGTTTCATCCATCCGGCTGAAGCTCAACAGCTGGCTGACAATATCCCGCCCCCTGATCGAGGCCACCTTGATCTGGTTCAGTGCATGGTCCACAGATTCTTTGTTGTCCAGGTCTTCTATCCCAAGCTCGGCATTTCCCAGGATGATACCCAGGATATTATTAAACTCATGGGCGATCCCGCCGGAAAGGGTTCCCACGGCTTCCATCTTGTGCGACTGCCGAAGCTGCTGCTCCAGGTGGTGTTGACGGGTAATGTCCCGGACAAAGTTCAATACGGCAGGTGCGCCCTTCCAGTCAATCAGTGATGAGTTGATTTCCACCACATGTTCCTGGTGTTCCCTGTCAAACGCACGGACCACTGTCCTGTTTGGAACATCCTGACCCGTGACCCGGTTATGGTAGCCCCGGATAATCCTGTCCCGGTCCTCGGGGTGTATCCGGTTAATAAAAGACTCCTCGTTCAGTTCATCCACAGATATCTTGGTGAGTTCAAAAAACCTGGAATTGCTGTAGGTAATCTTTCCATCCTGGACAATGCAGACACCATCTGCTGAGTTTTCTATCAATTGGCGGTACTGTTTTTCCGATTCGCTCAGATTGACAATCAGCTGATCCCGTTCACTCACGATCTGCTCATGCTCATTGATCAAATCACGGGTAAAAAGCCTGAGCACGGATCTGAGCAACCGTTTGATGAAAGAAGCACTCCGCCAACGGATCTGGAACTCGCAGCATTCATCCCCGTCAACCACACACCGGGTTTCCCTGGCGCTGACAAGTTTTGCGCCGGTCGCCCGGGTTAATCCGGCATAAATCCCGAGATTCCAGTTGCACACATCTTTTGTCACCCTGTATCCCGGTTTATAGTGAAGGGTGATACGGCCCAGGTTATTCTCGATCGAATCCACCCGGACATCCTTGGTGCGATTGAATTTTGAATTGATTTTTGCGGCTTTCCGGGCCAGCACCTTGGGCCCCACCACCTTGCTCAAAAACAGATCGGTTTTTGAAAGACTGTCCAGGATCGCTCCCAGCCCGGCCTGGTATCCGGGTTCCGGACCGGGAACCGCACGGGTAATATTGTTCAGGAGAATGAGGGAGACCTCATTGGAGATCCAATAAGACGGATCCACCAGGTGCTTGATCCCGATGGGTTCAAACACCTCGGGATCATCCTTTTTCGGGACAATAAAATCAGGGTTTCCCACAACCCCATCAAGGAGCCGCTCAAGCCCGTCCTGTCCGAAACGCTGCTGGACATAATCGATCAGGCCCTTGAAATTCAGGCAGTTGATATCCTGTTCCATGGCTTTCATCAGGTACCCAGCATTTTAAGAAACGCTTGCTCATCCAGGATGTTGATGCCAAGGGTCCTGGCTTTATCCAGTTTGCTGCCGGCCTTGGTGCCGGCAATGACCCAGTCGGTTTTTTTACTGACCCCGGAGGTTACCATGGCCCCTTTTTGCTCTAAAAGTGCTTTGGCCTCACCGCGTTTGATGGTTTCAAGGGTTCCGGTGAGTACGACGGTTTTACCGCTGAACGCCGATTCCTCCTGCTCCTCTGATGCCATGGAGTCATTCTCAAGGACCACCCCGGACTCTAAAATACGACGGACCATCGCTTGATTCTCAGGATTCTTGAAAAATTCGACCACGGCCATGGCAGATTTGTCTCCCATGCCGTGAATGGCCTGAATATCATCAAACGGTGCGGCCATGATCTCTTCAATGGTGCCGAACGTCTGGGACAGCAGGCGGGCGGCATTTTCACCCACATGATCGATCCCGAGGGCAAACAGGAACCTTCGAAGCGTTGTATTCTTCGCTTCCCTGACCGCCTGAATCAGATTGTCCGCTGATTTGTCACCCATCCGCTCCAGCCCGACCAGGCGGTGTCGATCCAGGGTAAACACATCACCAAAGGCGGTCAGCAACCCCTCTTCGACCAGTTGATCCACCAGCCGCGTGCCAAGACCGTCTACATCCAGCCCCTTTTTGGACACAAAGTGCCGCAACCGCTCCTTGAGCTGGGCCGGGCAGGAAAAATTCGTGCACCGTGCGGCTGCTTCATCCTCGACCCGCCTGACCGGCCCGTCACAAACCGGGCAGGATTCGGGCATCTGGAACATGATCTCGTTCCCGTCTCTTTTCTCGGTGATCACCTTGACCACTTTGGGAATCACATCACCGGCCCGCATCACCAGAACCGTGTCATGGATCCGTATGTCCTTGCGGGTGATCTCATCCATGTTGTGCAGGGTGGCCCTGGAAACGGTCACCCCGGCAATACTTACCGGATCAAGGATGGCCACGGGTGTCAGCGTCCCGGTTCGCCCGACCTGTACCCGGATATCCCTTATAATGGTGGTTTCCTCCATGGCCGGGAATTTCCATGCAATGGCCCATCTCGGGCTTTTGATCTTTTGACCGAGCTCTTGCTGGATCGCAATGTCATCCACCTTCACCACCATGCCGTCAATCTCATATTCAAGGGTGTCCCTGATTCCTTCAAGACGGGTGTAAAATGAAATGACCGCATCAAGGTTAACCGCATACTGGATGTGCTCATTCACGGGAAACCCGAACGATTTGAGAGCCAAAAGCATCTCTTCCTGGGTGGCATACCCAGTGCCGGATATAAACCCGACCCCGTAGACAAAAATATCCAACGGCCGCTGGGCCGTGATCCTTGAATCCAGCTGCCTCAATGATCCGGCCGCGGCATTCCTTGGATTGGCAAACAGCGGCTCATTGTTCCGGGCACGTTCCTGATTTAACGTTTCAAATCCGTTCTGCCGGATAATGACCTCTCCTCTTACATCCAGGTGTTCCGGAATATCAGAGCGTTCTGAGGCGTTCAGTTTTAAAGGGACAGAGGCGATGGTCCTGACATTACGGGTGATCACTTCACCGGTCACCCCATCCCCGCGGGTGGTGGCCTGGATCAGCACCCCATTCTCATAGGTCAGCTCAACCGCCACACCGTCCAGCTTGGGTTCGGCAGTGAACAGGACCTGCTGATCGGATTT
Organism: Desulfobacteraceae bacterium; assembly: GCA_004796375.1. GTDB lineage: Bacteria > Desulfobacterota > Desulfobacteria > Desulfobacterales > Desulfobacteraceae > MADRE2. The sequence continues at coordinate 37,688 of QZLA01000338.1, read as the reverse complement.
GAGCATGCGCAGGATCCGCTTAGAGAACTCCTGGATATCATCGGTATCAAAGGCATTATCCAGACTCAGCATGGGAACCCGGTGGTCTGCTGTTTCAAACGCATCCAGGGGCGGGGCACCCACCCGTTTTGTGGGAGAATCGTCCGTGGACAGATGCGGGTATTCCTCCTCCAACGCTACCAGTTCCTTGAGCATCCTATCATACTCGGCATCTGAAATGATTGGATCATCCAGGACATGATACCGGTAGCTGTGATCGGTCAGTTCCTCCTGGAGTTTTTTTACCCGGCTGGCAGCCTTTTCTGAATCAGCAACAGATTGATCCGGTCCGGATGCAGCGGGTTTAAGCGGTTCGTTCATGATGTGGATATCTCTTTTGCAAAGTCTATGGCCAAATGGCAGGCTTTTTTTCGGTTCTCCCGGAACGCCGATTTGCGGAATCCCGGTTCCCACCCAACAGGGGTGTCCCCGTCAAGGATGAGAACGTCAGAAACGGTCAGTACGGCCGCAATCTCTACCCCGTGGTATGCGGCCACACTGAACAGGGCCGAACATTCCATATCCACGACAGTGGCGCCATGATCCCTGAAATACAGGGCTTTGCTCCGGGTTTCCCGGTATATGGCGTCTGTGGTCCAGACCGTGGCGGTTTTTATCCCGGAAAACCGGAATTGAATAAAATCGACAAGTTCCCGGGTCAGCGTTACAGACGGGTCGGATCGCCAGGGAAATTCCTCAAAATCCTTGTAGTTCTGGGATGTGCCCTCATGGACCAGCGCGGAATCCGCCACCACAATGTCCCCGGGGTCAAGTGCCGTATCCAGCGCACCGCACCACCCCAGAACAACAACTTTCCGGCTGCCTTTGGCAATCAGAGATTCAAGGAGCATGGCAGCATAGGGTGCCCCGATATACGGGCCGGCAATGCAGATCTCTCCTTGATCAGCCGTCATCCGGAAGAGGTCACTATTAAAAAAAGGGGCGGAAGATACCGCCCCCTTTTCTGAACGAATTGTTTTCAGGTCGGGTGCCGTGCTCACCATAACAGACACGGGCTCACTGTCCGGTGCCTGCCGGGTTCCCAGGGGCGGAACCAGGGAGCTTTCGGCCAGTTCATTACCCAGGCCCGGCCATGTCGGACAGTTCATCCTTGACCTCATCGATGATGTCATACAGCCACATGACGTCCTCAATGGACAACCGGCCGGCTTTTGATGGTGCACGGTCTGTCCCGTCTTTTTTCTTGAGGATCCTGGGTCCGACCTGAACCTTGGGTTCTCCCTCTCCATACTGGTGGATCGAGATGATCAGACCGGTTTCCTCATTTTTCCACTCTTTGAGCTTTTTATCCTTATCCGGATCATACCCTGCCATTCATTCCTCCATATCACTATATTTTTGTAAAATCCGCAATGTGTTCAAATAACTGGGCGACGCCCTGAAGCAGGGCAATACGGTTATTCCGCACGTTTTCCTCTTCAGCCATCACCATGACACCGTCGAAAAATTCATCCACTTTGGGTCGTAATGACGCCACATGCTTGAGGGCCGTATCGTAATCCCCTTTGGCGCTCAGGTCAGAGACGGTCTGACCGACTTCATGGCACAGGGCAAAAAGCTGGTTTTCGGTGTCATCCTCGAACAGGTCGGTGTTGACAGGGATCTTGGCACCAGGCGCTGCTTTCTTTAAAATATTGCCCACCCGTTTAAAGGTCACGGCCAGGGGTTCAAAATCCGCTTCCTTTCTCAGGGCATCCAGGGCTTTGACCCGCAGCAGCACATCCGGGATATCCTGGTAGCCGACAGCGGTCACCGAGTTGACCGCATCCTTGGAATGGCCGGCCTCTGTCAGTATATTGACCAGCCTGTTTTTCAAGAATACGGATACATCCTGTGTCACCTGTGCACGGGTCGCCTCATCAGATACAAAGGGCATCAGTCCCTGCTCGATCAAGCTATCCAGAGAGAGTTCAAGGTTCTGGTCCATCATGATCAGCAGGATCCCGATTCCCTGACGGCGCAGGGCATAGGGGTCGGCCCCGCCGGTCGGAATCAGGCCCACGCTGAAACACCCGCAGATGGTATCCATCTTGTCTGCAATAGCCACAAGGCTTGAACAGGGATTGGACGGCAATGCCCCACCGGACTGTACCGGACGGTAATGTTCTTCAATGGCATCGGCCACAGCCGGATCCTCATTGGCATTCTGGGCATAGGACCGGCCGATCACCCCCTGGAGCTTGGTAAACTCAATCACGACCTGGCTGACCAGGTCGGATTTACAGATCCGGGATGCACGCGCCACCTGGGTGGAAAGGGCATCCTTTTCCGGATAGGGGGCAACAGACACCAGGTATTGACCCAGTTTGTCGATACGCGTCTGCTTTTCATACACAGACCCCAGTTTCTCTTGGAACGTCACTTTTTTGAGTTTTTCTGCAAAGTCATCCAGGGTGGACTGGCAGTCCTGCTCCCAGAAGAACTTGGCATCGGATAACCTGGCCCTGAGAACCTTTTCGTGTCCCCTTGCCACCAGCTGTTCATCCCTTGCCTTGGTGTTGTTTACGGCGATGAACATGGGCATGAGCTTGTCGTTTTCATCCACCATGGCAAAATATTTCTGGTGTTCGCGCATGGCCGTAATCAATACGGACTGGGGAACTTCGAGAAATTCCTTATCAAAATGCCCCACTACGGGATAGGGGTATTCAACCAGGTTATTGACGGTATCCAGAAGCTCCTCATCCTCGATGATATGAGCCGACTGGCTTTGGGACAACTCATCCAGCAGCTTGCTGAGCATAGACTTACGCTTGTCAATATCCACGATCACGTTAGCGCTCTCAAGGATCGACTCATAATTGTCCGGGTGATCCACCTTGACTTTGCCCGGACTCATGAACCGGTGCCCGAAAATAAAGGGACTGGATTTGACATTACCAACCGTAAAATCCAGTGATGTGGTCCCGAGCATGCCGGTCAGTGAAATGATCGGACGGGCGAATGTAATGGACAGATCGCCCCATCGCATGCTTTTGGGAAAGGGCATGCCCAGAATCTGATCCGGCAGAATCCGCTCGAGAATCGCGGCACTGGACTCACATTTTTCTTCAACCACTGCGGTCAGATATCGGCCTTTGCCGGTGTCTTCAACCGTGATCTGGTCCACGGGAACACCGGCTTTATCTGCAAATTTCTCAGCAGCGATGGTGGGTTTGCCGTTATCATCAAACCCCACCTTTTCAGGCGGACCGGTCAAGGTGGAGGTCTGGGCATTCTGGGTGTCTGCCACATCCTGCACCATCAGGGTCAGCCTGCGCGGTGTTCCGAGGATACGGGCCTCTCCGTGATCAATCCTGTGGGCATCCATGGCTTTGATCATACTGGCAGAAAACGCTTCCAATGCAGGGACGATATATCCGGCAGGTATCTCTTCCGCACCGATTTCTATTAGCAAGGTACTCATTTTATTCCATCCCTCCTCTATTCAATAACGGATGTCCCATCTCTTCACGCTGGGCAATGTATGCCGCAGAACTCAGCCGGGCAATATCCCTGATTCGTTTAATGTATCCGGTTCTTTCAGTCACACTGATCGCACCACGGGCATCCAGGAGGTTGAACGTGTGGGAGCATTTGAGGCAAAGCTCATATGTCGGGATGACCAGACCTTTTTCAACGATCCGGTGTGCTTCAGCCTCATACTTTTTGAACAGATCAAAGAGCAGGTCCACATCAGCATCTTCAAAGTTATAGGTGGACTGTTCGACCTCCTGCTGGTGATAGACATCCCTGTAGGTGATGGTATCGTTCCATTTCAGGTCAAACACATTGTCCACCCCCTGCAGGTACATGCAGATTCTTTCCAGACCATACGTCAGCTCGACAGATACCGGTTTGACCTCCGTGCTTCCGGTCATCTGGAAATAGGTAAACTGGGTGACCTCCATGCCGTCCAGCCAGATCTCCCATCCCAGGCCTGACGCACCCAGGGTCGGGGATTCCCAGTCATCCTCAACAAAACGGATATCATGTTCCAAAGGATCCACGCCCAAGACCCTGAGGCTGTCCAGAAACTGGTCCTGCACATCTGCCGGCGAGGGTTTGAGAATCACCTGGTATTGATAGTAGTGCTGCAGCCGGTTGGGGTTCTCGCCGTAGCGGCCGTCTGTAGGCCGCCTGGATGGCTGAACATACGCCACTTTCCAGGGTTCGGGTCCCAATGCTTTCAGCAGGGTGGTGGGATGAAATGTACCGGCCCCGACCTCCATATCATAGGACTGGATCAGTACGCATCCTTTCTGCGCCCAAAACGTATTCAGGTTTAAAATAACATCTTGAAAATTCATAATTTTCCCATATTCCTTTAAAAGTTATTCATGGACCAGAATACCATGGGGATCTATCCGGGTATCCAGGACCTTTGATGTTTCCAAGGTTGATGTCAAATCGACAAAGGCGTTTCTGAGCTGGGAGATGTTATGGGTTTCACCGATGCTCCAGATGCATCCGCCTCCGCCGGCACCGGTGAATCTGACACCGCAGTCAAACTCCTTTGCCATATCAAACATGTTCTGCCCCATGTTGTCAAGCACATCTGGTGTCATTTCAAGTCTTATTCCGGTTTCAAGATTCATCAACCCGGCGGCAGTTCTCCAATCCCCTGATTTGACAGCCTCTGCAAACTTTTGCGTGATTTTGGCAATTTCCCGGAAACGGGACCGATTCTCACCTGCAATAAATCCCTGAACCCATCGCTGATTGATGTCCTTGGACACATGAGGATTTCCGCAATATGCCACCATCAAATGGGACTCCAGGCGGGTCAGTTCAGCTTTTTCATCAAGAATCACATGGCGGTCGAACTCAGGGCCGACCCGACCCATTTTCCAGGTCCACTGGTTCACCCCGCCGAATGCGGCGGCCAACTGATCCTGCATCCCACAGGGCACTCCGGCCACGCTGGACTCGATATAGTGGGCCAGCCATGCAATCCGGGCGGGGTCCATGGGAAGCCCCATGGCCTTGAAAAACCCGCTGATGATGGCTACCGCGGCCGAGGATGAACCACCCAGCGCACTTCTCGGGGGAGAAGAGGATTCGATCCGGATATGTACACCATGGGCATCAAAGTAGTCGGCAATGGCAAACATTAACCCCATGGGATGATCATACGGGGCCCCATGCGCATCGAAAACAGCGGATTCAAAGCCTTTGGAGGAGATCTTGATCTTTCCGGGCTCAAATCCGGTTAGCGTCACCCGTGTGCGCATGTCCAGGGCGATATTGACCGAAGAGGGGCTCACCCGGTTTAACGGCAGGTAAAATGTACTGATATCCAGTGTACCCCCAAAATCCACACGGCACGGCACGGATGTGATGATGGTTCCCGAGTGATGCCGGTCTAATTGTTCCCTTAGATTCATGGGGTCCTGATCCTTTTTAAAAACTGTAAACTTTTAAGGTCCCGTCCGATATGGAAGGGTATAAACGATTCCAGCAGCACCTCTCCCTCCCTGACCGCATATGCCGAAAACCGTATCCTGTCGGCCCGGTGAATATCTGATGTGTTGATCCAGAACAGCTGTTTGAGGGTGCCTTTTGACACCGTCACACCCTTTTTCACCGGGTGGTGATTACAGTTGGGGCACACCAGCGTACCTTCGGTAAAATCAAACACCACCTTCTGACCCTGGATCTCATCCAGGCCGGTATGGCAATGGGCACATTCTGTAATGCTTGGGCTGAACCCGGAGATGCTCATGAACCTGATCTGGAACAGGATACTGATGGTGGGTGCAGGCATGCTCCCGGAGTTCAGTGCATCAAGCGCAAACAGCAGCAGATCATACAACGGTTCCTGTGGTTTCCCCTCCTCCAGCCAGGAATGTACCATCTCAAGCCAGTAGCATGCATAGCTGGTGTTCAGGATGTCCAGCCGGATTTTCTCAAACGGGCTTTCAAGATCAGCGTGTGACAGAACCAGAAGCGCATCTTTTTTCTTTTTCGGATAGGTACACTGGATGTGGTTGACTGAGAACAGATCCAGGGATCCTGAAAACCGCTTCACGCTTTTTTTGGCGTTTTTTGCAATGGCGGTAATCTTTCCCATGGACCGGGTAAAAAAGGTCAGGATCAGGTCATGGTCTCCATACTCCAGTTTCTTGAGCAGTATCGCCTCTGTACTGAACCCTGACATCCGGTGTCCTAAAAGCCGAGCAGAAGAGATGCAATCATGAAGTAACAGTATACGGAAACAATATCGATGGCTGTGGTGACAAAAGGCCCGGTGGCGACTGCCGGGTCAATGTGAAGCCGCTCAAATATCAACGGCACCATGGACCCGACCAGCGCGGCCAGGGACATGGATGACAGGACGGCAAGACCGACGGAGATGGCCAGCATCAATGCCTTGACATCCTCAAAAAAGGTGACCTTGGCCACGACACCGATAAATATGCCGTAGATCACACCCAGCATCAACCCCACGGCAAGCTCTTTGGACACCACACGTGAAAAATCTTTCAGGTTGATCCGCCCGGTGGCAATCCCTCGAACAACAATGGTGGAGGACTGGGTTCCGATGTTACCGCCCATCCCCATGATCACCGGGATAAAAGCGGCAAGGCCGGTAAATTTGACCAGACTGTCCTCAAATCCGCTGATGATGAAAAAGGCGCCCACACCGCCCAGAAAGCTGGCAAACAGCCAGGGCAGGCGAATTCTTGCCCCCCTGAACACGGTCTGGGTTTCCACTTAGTCCTCACCCACACCCGCCATTTTCAGCATATCCTCTGTGGCTGAATCGGTCAGGATATCAATGACGTCATCCACCGTCACAATCCCCATGATCCGGTTGTCATCATCCACGACCGGAATGGCCAGGTAGTCATAGCGGGAGACCAGTTTGGCCACATCTTCCCTGTCCGTATAGGTTTTCACGGTCACCACATCCGTAGCCATGAACTCCTTTAATGGTTTTTCGGGATGAACCACCACCAGCTGGCGCAGGGAGCTGACCCCGACGAGTTTTCCGTACTCGTCGATCACATAAATATAAAACGGCATCTCGACGTCAAGGTATTTATTCTGCAGCGCTTCGATCACCTGTTTGGCGCCCACATCTTCTTCCAATGCAACAAAATCGGTCACCATGACACTGCCGGCAGTATCTTCGTCATAGCTCATGATCTGCTCGACGTCATCGGAATCTTCGGTCTCCATCTTCTCAAGAATCTGATCAGAGAGAGATTCATCCAGCAGGTTCAACAGGTAGGCCGCATCATCAGATGCCATGGATTCAAAAATCTTGACCAGACGCTCCAGCTCCACATCCTTGACCAGATCCAGAAACAGGTTCTCATCCAGGTTGGAAAACAGTTCGCCCACGTCTTCAGGGTCCTGGATCAGCGAGAACAGCCTGATCCGGTTATCCGGGGACAACTCACGGATGATAATGGACAGGTCAGCCATATGAGTTTTGTCAAGGATATTCATCAGCTGCTTGGTAGCTCCCCGCCGAAGCAGCCGCTTCAGATTTGCGACCAGTACTGATAGTTGTTCGTTCTGCATGGTAATACCCCCTTGGACCCTTAACCCGCGTTGAAAGAATTAAAGCATGGTTTTGATATGAGCGTTCTTTTTCAAGGTTTCAAGCCAGGTACTGAATTTTTTTTCAGCCTCCTTATTGTAGAGGATCTCCAGAATCTTTTGAGCTGCCTCCTCATAGGTCAGTGCACCGTCGACAATAATATCTTCGATATAAAAGATCTGATACCCCTGATCGGTTGAGACTACCCGGGTATGCTGGCCCTTTTCAAGTCCGTCCAGACTCTTTTGAATCTGCTCTGACATGGCGTCGAGTCCAAATTTACCCAGTTCGCCCCCCTGGGCGGCATTGCCTCCCTTTGAATACGATTTGGCCAGCGCGGTAAAGCTCTCATTGTTATCCAGTTTCATCAGGAGTTCATCCATCAACGCCTTGTCTTTATGGATGATATTTTTCAGGTGGTATTTACTGGTCCCCTGAAAATCCTTACTGTTTTCATCATAGTAGGCCTTGATCTCCTCGTCCGTAACAATGACTTTTGACTTGATGGTCCGGTTGATCAGTTTAGGTCTCACCAGCTCTTTGCGCATCCGGTCCCTGTAATCTTCGTAGGTCAGACCGTCCTGCTCAAGTGCAGCTAAAAGTTCCTCATGCGTGATGGACTGGGCCTTTTTAAACCGCTCAATGGACTGATCGATTTCAGATTCAGATACCCGGATATTATACCGCCTGACCTCCTGGTCCGTGAGTTTACGCTCAATCATCCGCTCCAGTATGTCATTGCGGAGTTTAAACGCGATCTTCTTCTTTTTTTCCGGTGGATAATTTTCAGCGTTCAATTTAACTAAAAAGGGTTGGATAGCAGAATCCAGCTCTGACAGGGTGATAATATCATCATTGACAATCGCCACAATCCGGTCGACCACCTCGGCATGCGAGGCTGCAAAAGCCATGGTTAACCCCAATACCATCCATGCCAACACTCTTATCTTACTGCGCATTATTGACTTTCCTTTTTTATTGTTAAACCGACCAGAATTTCCTGTTTGAGCAGGTCATGGTTCATCTCTACCGGATATTGATCCTTGAGCTGTGCCATCCAATCATCATAACGGACCTGCACCTTGTTCATTTTCAGATTCTTGATCAACTCGTTCTCATCAATGGTTTGGGCCGTCTTCTGATCCTGATAAAAATCGATAATTTCAGAAGCGCTCACCTCTACACCATCGGCCAGCTCTGCCTGAATGACTTTGTCCATCAGCAATTTACGTTTAAATCGCTTTTGCCACAGGGTATAGGATATGGCATTCTGAAGCAGGAGCTGTTCAAAACTGTTCTCCGGGTAATCTTTTTTAAACGCGGCTTCTGCTTGGGCAACCTCCTGATCACTGATCCCGATACCCTTTTCAGACGCCAACCGTAAAAACCGCAATTCATCCGAAAGCATGGCAACCACTTCCATGACCATCTCGTTATATTCATCCGGAAAGGATTGAATATCGTAGGAATACGCGGTTTTTTTCAGCTCAAGTTCCTCCAGGAACTCGGTGCTGTAAACCGACATTGGACCGCATTTCAGGATAAAAGCATCGTGGGCCGGCTCATTGTGGTTGGGCTGGCAGCCTCCGGCAGCCATCAGCACAAGGATCATCACCGGCAACAGCCTTACCCCTATCCTTTGCAATACCCCGATTCGCACCCCCACATCCTTTTGGTCCACACCGTAATCATTGAAACTCATGTCAATTGATGTATACAAACTCTCACTTCTATCATTTGATCGCGCTGGTGGCAAGATATTTTAAGCACCTCCAGCCTCCCGCAGCCGGCCGTCAAAATGGCACGCATTCACATGCCCGGTACCGGTACCACAGTCGGCAAGCTGGGGTTCAGTTGTTTTGCAGATCTTTTGAACATACCGGCACCGGGTGTGAAACCTGCAGCCCGCAGGGGGATGCTCTACAGAAGGGATCTCTCCTTGGAGGGTGATCCGCTCCCGGGTCTCTTCAGGGTCTGGTATGGGAACGGCGGACAAGAGTGCTAGGGTATAGGGGTGCCGGGGAGCCCCGTACACCTCTGAGGCAGGACCCATCTCCACAACCTTTCCCAGGTACATCACCACGATACGGTCTGAAATATGTTTGACCACCGACAGGTCATGGGAGATGAACACATAGGTCAGGCCGAGTTCCTGCTGAAGCTCCAGCAGCAGGTTCAGAATTTTTGACTGCACCGATACATCCAGGGCCGAAACCGGTTCATCACAGACAATGATATCCGGATTCAGGCTGATGGCCCGGGCAATGCCGATGCGCTGGCGCTGCCCCCCGGAAAACTCATGCGGAAACTTGGCAAAACTGTCTTCTGCCAAACCCACCCGGCCCAACAGACCGGTCATCTCTTCTTTGATTCCCCTGCCCGCTTTTTTGTGGATCACATACTTTTCTTTAAGGATCTGCTCGATGGTCTGCCGTGAATCCAGGGATTCAAACGGATCCTGAAAGATCATCTGAATCTTCAGGCTCAACGCCTTTTTCTGCGCCCGGTCCAGGGAAGACACATCATTCCCGTGGACCAGCACCTGACCGTGGGTGGGAGTGTACAACCCGATGATACAGCGCCCCAACGTGGTTTTGCCGCACCCGGACTCCCCTACGATGCCAAGTGTTTCCCCCTGGTTGACATCAAAGGACACATCATCCACCGCATATACCCACCCTTTCTGCCGAAGGAGTACCCCTTGGGTCACTGGGAAGTATTTTTTCAAATGTCTGACGGACAGCACCGGCATAACGGAAACCCTTTGATCTGTTTTATTTTTTAGGATTCTTTCTCCTAATACAGAAAATGATAAAAAATCAACCCAAAAACAAAAACCCGGTACAGGTCTGCTGCTTGGAACAGATGCCTGCACCGGGTCGGATGATGCCAACTGTGGGGTCGGTCAGTTCTTATGGCATTCGCCGCAGAGTACCGGCCCCTTATTGGTTTCAAAGTGACATGACTTACATCGTTTATGGTATGCCGCCCTCAGGGGAACATCGTTTTCGGCTGTCTTTGACAGGGAATGACAGTCTGCGCAATAGCTGTCTTCAGAGGATTCTCCCTCCACCAGTGTTTTACCGTCATACACATGGTGGCAGATGGCGCAGTCATCTTCAAGACCGGCCATTTCATTGTGGATATCATGATCAAACACAGATGCCGGCCGCTGGGTGTTTTCAAACGCAGACGTATCCATGACCACAATCTCCTCGTCCTGGGAATATGCGCCGATGGCACCCAGCAGCAGGATGAACCCCATGATGATTAACAACAGTTTTGTTTTCATTCTACACCCCACCTTGATAAATCGTTTTTTCCATGACTTCATAAATGATATCACCGAAAAACTTGATCTCCATATCAACGCCATAGTGATGCGTAATATCCTCAAGACCACTGTGACAGTTGTGACAGGGAGCGATCAGCACTTCGGCGCCGGTCTGTTCGAGCTGTTCCTTTTTGACCCGGTTATTGATCATCCGCGTGGTCTTGTAGGGAGGGCCGCAATTGATCACCCCGCCGCCTGCTCCGCAACAGAAGTTGTGCTCTTTGTTGGGCGTCATCTCGATAAAATTATCGCACAAAAGATTGACCACTTCCCTGGCCTTATCATGAAGCCCCCTGCCCCTGGATACATTACAGGGATCATGAAGGGTGACGCTTTTCTTATATTTTTCCTTGACCTTGATCCGTCCCGTGGTCAGGAGTTCATGGAAAAAATCAATGGCATGAACCAGTTCAATGGGCGGCATCCGCCACCCGGCCCACCGGTTGCCCACGTCGTATACCGAACGGAATGCATGACCGCATTCGCCCATGACAATCCGGTTGACATGAAGATCGGCAGCCGCCTCGTAATGGGCCTTGGCAAGGCGCCCCGAAATCTCGAAATCCCCGGTAAACATGGCCATATTGCTGTTGTCCCACCCCGGGTTCGAGGGCATGGTCCAGTTGACCCCGGCGGCATGCATGATGACGGCGGTCTGGTAGATCAATCCGGCCTGGAATTTCGGTTCAGGAGCAATCACGGAGTACATGATGTCTGCCCCGTCCTTGTCCAGGGGGATTCTCAAATCTTCAAACTCCTCTCTGGCATCCTCCTCCTGCCACTGGAGGGTGTCGATCCATTCATCTTCCTTGACCCACATCTGATTCATGGTGGCGGAATGGCTGTTGACCGTATCCTGGATATACAAGGGCGTAATTTCAAGCTTGTGACAAATCCGCCGCACCGTCAGCATCATATAGGCGATGTCGATTCCGAAGGGGCAGTACATGGAGCACCGTTTGCAGACATTACATTCGGTATGTGCAATCCGGACCATATTCTTGAGAAAATCCTTGGACACGTTACCCCTCTTCTCCAGCATTTCGGTGAGGGTCTGTTTGACCTTGGCGGCAGGGGAGAATTTCGGGTCTCGGTCATTGGAGAGAAAAAAGCTGCATGCATCCGCACACAGGCCGCAGCGCATGCAGGTATCGATATAGGTTTTGAACCGTGCGCCGGTTTCCTTGGCCAGTACCTGGTTGATCACCCCGGCGATCCGTTCGGGTGTCAGCCTTTCCAGACCCCTTTCGACGGCCTCGTCTATGACGTCGGTTTTCACGCTGTCTTTGTTTTCTATTGTTGAATCTTGCATGGATATCTCCTTGGCTTTTTTACCAGTCCCTGGCCTGTCTGACATTCCCGAATTCAGATCCGGTGTATGCCCTTGAGATGGGGGCGAGGAACATATGAAAGAACCGTGTAAACGGTATCAATATCAACATGAGTTCTCCGGTAAGAATATGGATAATCACCATGGTTCTGTAGAAGAAAAACTGGTGATAGGCTAAAAACCCTGTCAAAAAAGGCAGGGCCACAATGAGTATGAACAGGTAATCGGACGACCGGGTCAGGAATTTGACTTCAGGCACATTGAGCCTTCTCACAGCAAAGAATACCAGTGCCAGGATCACCAGCACGGTGAGTACATCTGCAATGGAATCATTAAGACTGATCCATGACCATCCCAGGGATTCTTCCAGCAGCACAATATGTGAGAGCAAAAAAATAGGAACCATAAACAAAAGGAGATGAAACAGGTACGAAATACCCCAGAATACAGGGCTTTGCCGGGTTGAAGCCGGCAGGAACGGAACCAGCCAGGCAAAAATGGAGCGCAGGGAATATTTCCACGAAAAATAAGAAAACATGAATTTTTCTTTTGAATTGGCCTCCTGTGCCAATCGGAATACCCGAATGAACACACCAGCAAAAAATATCAGAAACGATATCCAGACCATGGGGCCTGTAATAAAATCAATAAAAGCATTCATGGCACTCTCCTTTAAATCAATCCATCCACAGACAGCACCTGCCTTGAATAGATGCCGCCGGTAATCGACTTGATGAGTATTTTGGTTCCATCCGGGCTGATCTCAGGGTCAAAAAGCATATCATAATCGCCTGGTGCCACCCTGCCGTTTACGGCCAAATGATACCGCCCCTGTTTTTCGAATCGGGCGGCAACGATTTCTCCCGTTGCATCCATGGCCGGCTTCCAGAGTTTGTCCGCCCCGAGATCCCACGGTTTGTCATTCGCGACCACTGTCCATGCCCCGTTGGTTTTAAACAGGGCACAAAGCGTATCCCCCTGTTCGGAAAATGACAGGTCGGTAATCATTTGATCTGCATGGTTGGTCCACGGTCGATCATCCTGGGACACGGTCCATTTTCCGTATGAGTCGGATACGATGGCAGCTATTGATTTTTTCTCCTGGTGCACGGCGATCTGCCATAACTGCTCGTAAACATTGCTCCAGAAGGGACGAGCGTTTTTATACAAATACCATTTTCCGCCGGTGCGGACCGGTGCGACCAGTGAGGTATCATTCTCAATGAACGCCGGTTTCCAAGCGGATTGAAACGTTTGATCCCAGGCGGTATCCACCTGGAAAATGGAATAATCCGACCGGTTTTTGCGAATGGTAAACGCCAGGTGTTTACCCTGGCTGTCAAAGGCAGGATCCCATATATTCATGAAGGTCTGGGGCATAGGCTCCCCATTGACCGCCAATGAAAACAGTCCGCCTGCAAACCCGTCGATATCTCCCTGGGACATGGATGAGACCTGGACAACAGCGGCACTGCCCCCCTGCTCGCTGAGCGTAAAGTGATTCATATTCTCATACAGGGATTCCCAGGGTTCATCATTCACAACCACCCCGTACTCACCGTCCTGCTGTATTGCCGCACCGAGATACGACCCGTCCGAAGAAAAGGTCATTCCCCAGATATAGTCGAAACGGGATTCCCATTCCGTACCATCGATGCAGACCGTCCATTCTTCGTCATTGGCCGCCAGGACCGCAAGTCTTCCATCCGGCGAAAATTTCAAAGACCACGCCTTTTCAAACGTATCTTCCCAAACATCCCCGTTCACACAGATACTGAACTCGGCCTCATCTGAATTAACAATGGATGCAACCTGTTCACCATCCGGGCTAACATGGGGTTCCTCCACCCAGTTGAATTGGGATTCCCACTCTTTGACCGGGATCTGCTTTTTTTCTGTCTGCCAATCCCAGGCATTCCTGCCATTTGCATTCTTGTCATTCATTTCGTTTATCTCCGGGTTTCATATGTTCACCATACTCTTTTTTAAGGTTGAACAGTATGGTATCTAAAGATGCCACACTTAAGGGTTTTTCCAGTAACAGATCAATACCTGAGGCAGAGATCTCCTCCATGAGTTCATCCGTGACAATGGTGGTCATGAGTATCCGGTATACACCGGGATACATGCTGCTGGCCCTGTTAAGAAATTCAATGCCGTTCATATCCGGTAAAAAGTAGTCTGACACCACCACATGGGGCTGTTTTTCTGCAAGAAATGCCATACCCTGGGCGGCGGTTTCATAAAACATAAAGGACAGCTGGGAGTTATCCAGCAATGTCTGGAAGGATTCACGAACACAATCGTTATGATCGACTAACAGGACCTGCATGAAGCAATTCACCTTATCCTACGCAAATAAATGCCCTTTATTCTTTAAATCATCTTTATTTCACTACACCCTTTGCCAGAGCACAAACCATACCACCTGGCCATAAATTTAGCCCAAGCCGACAAATAGAAAATTTTGTTTTAATTTCAATTAGTTAAGAAAAGCAGTAGAAATAATACACCCGCATGGGCAAATCCTGAACAGCGGGTGCAGGAAAAATTCCAAGCCGTGTTCGGAATAATTCAATTTTTTAGAATTTTTTAGAACTGGTTCAGGCGCTATGCTTTTTCCAGCGATAGCGGAAGGTGTGATGATTCAGGGACAGCAGCCGTGCAGCCTGGCTTTCATTTCCCTTTGCAAGGGCCAGCGCCTTTGTCATGTAGGTCTTTTCAATGCCCTGCAACACCGTTTCAAGATGGATGCCACTGGCGTCAAGGACATAGGCTTCCTGCTCAGAGGCCTCTGGCAGGTGATCTGCCCTGGGAGACAACGGCGATTTGATTCCGAGATCCTGGTGTTCAACCTCATTGGATTCGGCAACCAGCACGGCCCTTTCCATAATATTCTTCAATTCACGGACATTTCCGGTAAAGGTATGATTGATCAGCGCCTGGCTGGCACCTTGCGAAATCCCGCTGATCTCCTTGTTGAACTTCTCGTTGAACTCACATAGAAAATACTTGGCCAGGGGGATAATATCCTCTTTGCGCTCGTTCAGGGAGGGAATGGTGGCCTGGACCACACAAAGCCTGAAAAACAGATCCCGCCTGAACAGTCCCTCTTCGATCAGGGATTCAAGGTTTTTGTTCGTGGCAGACACCACCCGGGTCTGGATCCGGTATTGATGGGTACCGCCAACCTTGTAGAACTCACCGCTCTCAAGGAACCGCAGCAGCTTGGCCTGGCCGGCAAGACTCAGATCAGCGACTTCATCCAAAAACAGCGTCCCGCCTGCAGCCTCCTCAATAAATCCCTTCTTTCCCTTCTTACGCGCCCCGGTGAACGCCCCCTCCTCGTAACCGAACAACTCACTCTCTATGAGATCCTCAGGGATGGCCGAGCAGTTCACTGCAATGAAAGGCCCCTGAAACACCGGGCTTCTGGCGTGGATCGCTTTGGCAATCAACTCTTTGCCGGTACCGGTTTCACCAAATATCATGATCGGGGTATCCGAACTCTTGGAAACCATGTTGATGAAATCCATGGTATTTTCAATATTCTTACTGTCCCCGACAAAACAGGGGTGATGATCATTCAGGTACTTCTCCTGGAGAATTTTCACCTCTTTGCGCAGCGCAATGGTTGCAATGGCCTTTTTAATAGTCAGCTCCAGGATATCCAGATTGATCGGTTTGAGAACAAAATCAAATGCCCCGAGCTTCATGGATTCGATCACCATGTTGATATCCTCAAACGCAGTGATCATGATCACCGGAATATCCGGCAGATCATCCTTGACCAGACCCAGGGCCTGGATTCCGTTGATCCCCGGAAGGCCGATGTCCAAAAGAAGAATATCCGGCTGCTCCTTTTCCATGGCTGAGAGAAAAGACTCTGCATCTTCAAAAACCCGGATGTCATAAACCTCTGATAGGGTCAATTCCAAGGAATCCCTGATCGATTCCTCGTCATCAACAACCCAGACACTGTATTGAATGATCACACCTGCCCTCCCTTTTTGAGAGGCAATTCAATCAGGAACTCCACCCCGGCATTTTCCATGGATTTAAACCGGAGCGCACCACCGTGGTCGGTAATGATCCGGTGGCAGATACTCAGACCGATGCCCGATGAGTTACTTTTGGTGGTATAAAACGGATCAAATACTTTGGACTGGATGGATAAAGGGATTCCTGGTCCGGTATCTTTGATGGAAATGGTAATGGCCTGTTTACGCTTAAAGGTTTTAAGGACAATTTCCTTGTCACCGGGATATTCCCGCATGGCTTCAACCGCATTGGTAATAATGTTCAGGATAACCTGCTCGATCAGGTGGGGTTCGGCCCAGCATTCCGGCAGGTTTTCATCCAGATCCTGTATAAACCGGATACCGTTTTTCCTCAGGGTCACCGCAGTGAGCTGTGCCACATCATCGATATATTTATTCAGGTTGGTCATCACAAAGTGGGGTTTGCCGGGCCTGGAAAAATCCATGACCCGCCGGACAATGGATTCAATTTTATTGGAAGCTTTTTCAACCTTATCGATAATGGAGATCACCTTGCCGGCATCATCAACATCATGGGTCAGTTTTCGAAGTGCCTTAAGATAGATATTGATGCCGGAGAGCGGGTTTCTGATTTCATGGGCAATCCCGGCGGTCACCCGGCCCAGGGAGGTCATTTTGTCCTGGATCTGGAGAAAGTTTTCAACTTCCTTTGAATTGGTGATATCCATGATATTGATCAGGACGGATTCCACATCCATATAATCAATAATACATGCACTGAGAAGCGCCCAGCGAACATGGGACAAGGTTTTTGTCTTACCCGGGGGATAATACCTGAAATCCATGACCATATGGCGGGTCTTTTTGGACACCAGATCACGATAGGCCGATGCCACGGCATCCCTGTCCTCATCATACACCGCATCAAAACCTTTAGGATCGAAGACCCGGTCCAATGACTGGTGAATACTCCGGTGACCGGTATTGGCATATACCAGGCGGTCCTCCTGAAGGATCACAATGCAGTTCAACGAGTTCTCGATCAGAGTTTGAAACCGCAACGCACTGTCCTGGCGGGCTTTTTCTGCAACCCGCTTCTCCTCCTCAAGCTCAAGCCGGTACAGACCGAAGGCGATATCATTGGCAATATCTTCAACAATACTTATCTCGTCCTGGTCCATAAAGATATCTAAGGGCGTAGACAGCACCATGAAACCGTAAACCTGGGATTCATATTCCAACCGAGAGGCAAATGCGCCCCTGCGGGCATAATTTTTAGACAGATCACACCCGCTGCATTCTTCCAAAGGATTGGATGCGCTGAACACATGGTCGTGCTGCATTAACTGACGGATGCAATGGGGGAACTTTCCTGCTTTGAGCTGATCCTGCATCCCGTTGAACTTTTGATTAAAACCGGAATGGGCGGTTTCCAGAACGGAATAGGACTCATCAGTGAGGCAGATCCAGGCGTTGAAATACCCCCGGCTGTTCACCAGAATATCACAGGCCTGCTGAATCAGGCGTGCGGTATTACCCTCGGTAATCAATAACTTACCGATCTGCCTCAACGCCAGCAGGACACGGTTAGAATGCTCAATTTTCTTCAGGTCAACCGCTTTATGGTCCTCTTGTTTCATACCCCAAACCCATCTGATGCTTGAAAATTACTTCCCTAATTTAATATGACGGACAAAAAAAGCAAGGATTTACTTCAAATGGGGTACGATCCGGAAAGGAATGCTGAACAAAATTTAAAAAGGAGTTGCCGGAGGACAGCAACAGGTCCTCCGGCAGGCGGGCGTGGATGGTGGATGTATGGCTTAGACGCCCTGGGCACAGTTGATACCTTGCTTGACGGGCTGACGCCAAGGCAGGGGACGTCGGTGGTTACCCGATTTTCGAACAGCAAGATGCGGGTCTGCGCCATGACTTAAACCGGTTTGAGACGGTGAGTGATGCAGCCGCCGGACCGCATGTCCCAGCACAGCGGAGCTGACCATGAAACCCCCCAGTCCAAGGACATTCAGCCAGGGCATGATGATGCTGTCACTGCCTGCCACCAGAAGGCTGCTTAACCAGAAAAACACAATAATTGCCAAACGGATATGATCTGCAAATCTGATATTTTGTTTCATTTTCAAACCCCCTGTCTATATTTTAATAAACATTTGTTGAAAAAACTAAACAACGCGATCAAAAAAATATTACCGGTATTCCCTGCAGCTCCAGATCACTTTACCGATAATCCTGACCTTCATGGCATCATCCCGTTCAAGATAAATCGGTTCATAATCCCGGTTATCACTGCATAACACCAATCGGTCCGGATGTTTTTCCAGACGCTTGACCAGAATGGTGTCATCCACACCGACCGCATAAATGGCACCGGCGATAATATCCTTTCTGGACTGATCAATCAACACAGTATCCCCTTCCCTGATCACCGGCTCCATGCTCTGTCCGAACACCTCCATGGCCACCATGCTCCGGGCAGATCCTTTATGGGACAGCCAGTGTGACTGGAAGGCCAGGTAATCAATTACCTTGGCCCCGCTGTCAAACGATCCGCTCCCGGCTGACAGCCGGGCCTCAACCTTGGGGACATACCTGAACTCCCCGTGCGCCGCTTCGATGTCACCGTCTTTTCCCAGAAACATCTTCCCATTGCCGGTCTCGATCCAATTGGGGTTGAATCCGAACTTCCGGTACAATTTAACAATCCACTTATCCGGAATCTGATTTTTATTCCTGGCATGGGTGATACCGGACCGGTTAATCTCCAATGCCTTTGCAAGATCTGCCTGGGAGTTGATTCCCGTCGCATTCAGGATACGGTCAATCAGTTCATCGATTTTATTTGAGTGGTGTGGGTTGTTCATATCATCCGCAAAGAATTAAATTCCAGTTAAACTGAAAATCTGCATCGTGTTGTTTAACTTTTTTCACACCTGTTTAAAAAATGCAACACTTTTTTTAAAATAAACTTACTTTTTTTATACGGATTAATTTTTAAGGCTTGTGATTCCGGACGCTTTTACAGGTCCATTGAAAAAATGATGGCGCCCGAACCGTTTGACCAGTCGGAAACCAGCTCCACGCGGAGACCGTCGCCAATCAGCCGGTTGATGCGGTCATCTGTCACACCGACCTTAACCGCGTCGGTTTCATAATTATAGGTGGTGTTGATCAGTGTGGCTTGAAGGCGGGAATCAATCCGCACGGAATTAACACGCAGGGCGGTTTGCTCCTCTGAATCCACCCCCATGGAAAGGTTGATGTTGAAATCCCTCTCGGTATCTTCCTCAATAATATGCTTCTTATATTTATATTTGGACTGGAGGGCATTCTCTTCCAGAGGGGTTTCAAAACTGAAAAAGCGCATCATCTGCTCAGCAAAGCTAAATATCGATTGCTCAATGCCCGCTTTTTTGGGAGCGGGCTCCGTTAACACGTCAAGATCCTGGGCACCGGCCACCGCACTGTTCAATAGTAGTGCCAGCAACACGGTAATACCCCATTGAATGATCCGTCCTAAACCTGTAGACAAACGACTTTGCATTGATATTCCTTTGCTTGTTTGCTTTTTTGCCTTTGCCTGTCATTAGAGCAAAAAACGTGCGCATAGTACCATGAATATAAAATTTTGGCCAATTTTTTCTAAGGGTTACCCCGAATTCCCCATATCCACAGGGAGAATCTGCACTCAAAAAAAATTTTTAAATGACATGACCGGGTTTCTGTCTTAACTTTTTTAGGAAAAAAAGCGGCTTCATGTTGATATTCAATCAAATATGGGAACTATATGGGACTTCCATGGTGATATCTCGTTAAATTGATAGAGGCCTTGTTAAATTTATAAAATCATGGTCTCTTGGATCGGGTCAGGGGTAATTATGGCAAAATTGAATATAGATACGACACAGATCATACTGGACAGCATTTCCGACGGCGTTTTTACCATCGACTACCATTGGAAAATCACCTCGTTCAACCGGGCGGCCGAAAAGATCACCGGAATTTCAAGAGAAGAAGCCATCGGGCGGCACTGTTGGGATGTATTCCGTTCCAATATGTGCGAACGACTTTGTGCACTCAAACGTACCATGGAGGAGGGAAAATCCTTTATCAGCACCTCTGCCTATATCATTAACGCTGACCGGAAGCGGGTTCCCATCACGGCGTCAACTTCACTGCTCATCGATGACAACGGTGAGGTGCTGGGCGGGGTTGAGGTGTTCAGGGACAACAGTCTGGAAGAAGCCCTGAGAAAAGAACTCAGCGCCAGATTCGAGATGGGAGATATGGTCAGCCAGAGCGATGAGATGAAAAAAATCTTCAGTATACTGCCGCAGGTATCTGAAAGTGACGCCACCGTGCTCATTGAAGGGGAAACCGGTACGGGGAAAGAACTGCTGGCCCGGGCCATCCATGAGTTGAGCCTGCGCAGGGATAAGCCCTTTGTGGCCATTAACTGCGGTGCACTTCCCGACACGCTTCTGGAATCGGAGTTGTTCGGGTATAAGGCCGGCGCGTTTACCCATGCCGTCAAGGATAAACCCGGCCACTTCTCCCTGGCCAATGGCGGCACCATCTTCCTGGATGAGATCGGGGATACCAGCCCGGCATTCCAGGTCCGTCTTCTCCGTGTGCTCCAGGAGCATGAATTTCAACCCCTTGGCGGAATCCGGAAAGAGAAGGCCGATGTCCGGATCATTGCAGCGACCAATAAATCATTGGAACAGATGGTTTCCCAAAACGAGTTCCGGCAGGACCTGTATTACCGGATCAATGTCATCAGTGTTAACCTGCCACCGCTGAGGGAGCGGCTCGAAGATGTGCCCCTGCTTGTGGACACGTTTATCTCGCGCCTGAACAAGCTGAAAGGAAAGTCCATCAAGGGTGTTGACAGTGAAGTCCTCCGGTTGTTGATGTCCCATGCCTACCCAGGGAACATCCGGGAGCTTGAGAATATCATTGAGCACGCATTTGTACTTTGCAACCGGGAGCTGATCGAGCCCTCCCATCTGCCGGTTGCCCTGGGCAAACAGATTTCGGGCACAGCCGGGTCGGAAAACGGCTCATCGTTTTTAGCAGACAGCGACCCGGTCAAAGCAGCCAGAATCAAGCAGATTATGGATGCCCTGAAGCGAAACGGATTCAACCGTCAAAAAGCGGCCCGGGACCTGGGGATCCACAAGAGCACCCTGTTCAGGCAAATCAAAACCCTGGGCATTACATTGGACTCAAAATAGCGCCGCCGCCAGTCGCATAGTTGCGACCCTATCATCTCACACATGCGACATTTACGTTCTTGCCCGCTCACACCACTGAGCACACACACAACATAACTGATTGAAATCTAATCAAATTTAAAACACCCACATTTCTTTTTAGTGAATTGGTACACCCTTTGCTTTGCTGTCATCCGGGAGTTCAACATGATGATGAAGATTGCATTAACCATATGGGGAAACCGAGTCTCGCCGGTCTTTGAATCGGCACAGGCCCTTATGGTCTTCCGGGTCATAGACGGCAAGGCTGTCCAAAAGGAGGTCTTTCCGTGTGACTGTGCCAGGCTCAGACTGGTGGACACCCTCAAGGAACTGGGGGTTCAAGTACTGATATGCGGCGCGATTTCAAGCCTGTCCGCTTCAGTGATCACCTCTTCAAACATCACGCTGATCCCGTTTGTGACGGGTAATGTGTCCCGTCTGCTTGAACTTTACCTGAGCGATACGCCGGCCCCGCCGGATGTGTTCATGCCGGGATGCGGCCGCAGCCAGCGGCCAAAAATATTAAAACACGCAGTTTACACTGCCAGACCTGCAGGAGTTTAAATAGGGATAATGAAAGTAATCATTGCATCAGAAGACACCACCGCTGTCCAGCGAATGATCAGCGCATTCAAGGCCAGAAACATCAGTACCGATCTGTTCTCGAACGCAGCGCAGGCTCTGGCGGCTATGGACGCGTTTCCATTCGATTTACTGATCACGGCAGAACATCTTCAGGACATGAACGGAAAGGCATTGATTGAACGGGTCATCACCCTGAATCCCATGATAAACTGCGCGGTCATTTCAGCACGACAGGCCAAGGATTTCCATGATTTCTACGAAGGTCTGGGGGTGCTGATGCAGTTTCCACCCGAACCGGGTGAGCAGGAGGTTGCCCTTTTGCTCGGCCAGATCGATAAGATCTTATCCCTGTCCACCTCCAATTGATCGGATCACGACTACTTTGGACGACAGATATTATAGGAGCTGAACTCACATGATTATCAGTGTTGCCAGTGGAAAAGGAGGCACCGGGAAAACCACCGTGGCCACCAACCTGGCCTTCTCACTTGGAAAGAATGTCCAGATCATGGACTGTGACGTGGAGGAACCCAACGCCCACCTGTTCCTGGATCCCGCTGTTACTGAAACCCTTCCGGTGGTTGCCCCGGTCCCGGAAGTGGATCCCGGCAAATGCACCTTTTGCAAAAAATGCATGGAGATCTGCCGGTATGGCGCCATTGCTGTGGTCGCAAAAAAGGTACTCACCTTTGAAGAGTTGTGCCACAGCTGCGGGGGTTGCCTGGCAGTCTGCCCGGAAGATGCGGTCAGTGAAAAGCGTCGGGAACTGGGAATCATAGAAAAAGGAACCATCCGGGAGATGTCCTTCATCCATGGCCGCCTGAATATCGGCCAGGTCATGGTCCCGCCCATCATAAAAAAAATCCGGACCTTCACCAATCACTGGTCTGTCAACATCATTGATGCACCGCCGGGGACCTCTTGCCCGGTCATTGCAGCCATGCACGGCGCGGATTTTGTCCTGCTGGTCACCGAACCGACCCCTTTCGGGCTCCATGACCTGACCCTGGCGGTTGAAGCGGTAAAATTACTGGGAATTCCCCACGGTATCGTCATCAACCGGGCCGGTATGGGGAATGATGAGGTCAAGCGATATGCCCAAAACGAGGGTATTGACATCCTCATGGAGATCCCTTTCAGCAAAGAGATTGCCCGTGTTTATTCCAGAGGAGAGATGATTGTGGAAAAGATGCCGGAGTATAAACAGAAATTCCTGGACCTGTTTGACCGGATCCAGACCCTAGCAGGACCTGTAAAAGGAGTCGTCGGACAATGAAGGAACTCGTGATTCTCAGCGGCAAGGGCGGAACGGGAAAAACAAGCCTTACAGCAGCATTTGCCTCCCTCTCGGAACATATGATCCTGTGTGATGCCGATGTGGATGCCGCAGACCTGCACTTGCTGATGGAGCCGGATGTCCAGCAGCGGACCGATTTTGTGGCAGGGAACGAAGCAGTCATTGACCCGGACAGATGCACCCAATGCGGACTGTGCAAAGACCTGTGCCGGTTTGATGCGATCCTTTTTGATACGGAACCGGATCGGTTTGAAGTGGACCCCATTGCATGTGAAGGATGCGGTGTTTGCCACGATCTCTGCCCTGAACAGGCCATCGATTTCCCTCAGAAAACCTGTGGGGAGTGGTACATATCCGACACGCGGTTCGGCCCGATGGTGCATGCCAGACTCGGTATTGCAGAGGAAAACTCAGGACGACTGGTGGCACTGGTCCGGCAGGAAACCCAGAAGATCGTATCAGAGAAGAAGATAGACCTGGTATTGACCGACGGCCCGCCAGGCATTGGGTGCCCGGTCATCGCATCCATCGGTCAATCCAGTGCGGTGCTGATCGTGGCTGAGCCCACGGTATCGGGCCGGCATGACATGGAACGGGTGGCCCGGCTGGCCGCACATTTCAAGGTTCCGGCCATGGTCTGTATCAATAAATACGACCTGAATCCTGATCAGACCGAAGCCATTGAAGCCTTTGCCGGGATGAATGATATTGCAGTTACAGGCCGGATTCCCTTTGATCCTGCATTTACCCGGTCCATGATCGAAAAAAAGACGGTCATCGAAACCGATGACATGTCTCCGGTCAGCCTGGCAATCAAATCAGTATGGGACCGGGTCATGGAACACCCGGCAATGAAAATGGAACGACTTGTATAACAGAACACCAATTAAACATAAGGAGTCAGAATTTATGCTAAACGGTAGAATCGCCATTCCGTCCAACGGCCAGGGCGGGCTTGAAGGTACCCGGGCCGGTCATTTCGGACATTGTGATGTATTTACACTGGTCGATGTGGAAGAGGGCCAGATTAAACAGGTGACCACGCTGAAAAACCAGGAACATGTCCAGGGTGGCTGTATGGTGCCGGTAAACCTTTTGGCCGACAACCAGGTGAATGCACTCATTGTCGGCGGTATCGGCATGCGGCCGCTGATGGGATTCAGACAGGTCGGCATCGATGTATTTCATGATGCCCAGCGTGCAGAGATCCGCCCGGTGGTTGAAGACCTGATTACCGGCAACCTGCCTGAAATCAGGAATGACCAGGTCTGCGGCGGTGCCGCCCAGCAGCTTTAACCCGTTACCAAATGGAGACCTGATATGAAGATAGCCGTCTCTTCCAAAGGCCGGGACCTCGACGCCCCAGTGGATCCAAGGTTCGGCCGGGCAGCCTACCTCGTGGTGGTTGATACGGAAAACCTTGAATTTGAGGTGATCGATAACTCAAAAAATATCAATGCCTTCAAGGGTGCAGGCATCAACGCAGCCGCCAGCATCAGTGAAAGAGAAGCCAAAGTCCTGCTGACCGGATTTTGCGGGCCCAATGCCTTCAAGACCCTTGAAGCCGCCGGCATCAAGGTGGCCAACGACGCAACCGGTACGGTCAGAGAAGCAGTCCAGGCGTTTAAGGATGGTGCCTTTAGCTATGCGGACGGCGCCAACGTGGACGGACACTGGTAAACCTGGCAAAATGATTTTGGGATATGGATTCAAGGGTCATTGTTTCAAAAACATCAACCCTTTTCTATCACTAGTGTACCGATTCAGTGACCCTCGAATCCTGCCCGGATCAATCATGCCCACTCAAACCAAAACGACAACCTAAAGGTGAATCATGGAAAAAGTACTGATTGTTGGATGCAAAAAAGCGATGGATGATGTCTGTATCGGCTGCAGCCGCTGCATGGTAGGGTTCAACCGTCGCGACGGAGAGTTTGCGGCATATAAGGATGAAAATGCGGAAGTGATCGGACTGCTCAACTGTGGCGACTGCCCCGGAGCGACCATCGTGACCCGGCTGGCACAGTTCAGCCTGTGGAATAAACCCATGGATGAAAAGGTCACCAAAATCCATGTGGGGCCCTGTATCACGGATCACTGTCCCCATGCCGAGGTGATCATTAAAAAGATCAAAGCCAAATCCGGGGTTGAGGTGATCGAAGGAACACATCCTTACAAACCCAGCGATATCTTCGCTTAAATATAAAAGGATATCCCATGCCGATATTTGAATTCAAATGCGGAGAATGCGGGCAGCAAGCGGAATATATCCTTGCAAGCGATGCTAGCCCCGAGTGCCGGTCCTGCGGCAGCCATGACATGAAAAAGATGCTGTCCGCTCATTCCATGGCCTCGGGCACGGCAAAAAATTCCTTTCCCGGTCCGGGTGATACGGCCTGCTGTGGTTCCTCTCCACAGCAAGCCTCCAACTGCGCCGGCCCCGGGAGCTGCTGCGGAAGGAATATGACGTAATGGACCGCCTTGACGATTTCCTGGACAAACTCCAGGAAGAGATCTTTGATGATGCCCGGCAGGCACTGGGTGAGAAAGGATTTGAGCGATGGCGGAACCCCAGGTTTGCCGGCCGGATTAAAAACCCTGATGCCCATGGGCGCATCAACGGGGTTTGCGGGGATACCATGGAAATGTATTTCATGATTGAAAGCAACCGGGTCAAAAAAGGGTCCTATATCACTTCCGGATGTGCATCAAGCAGTATTTCCGGGTCCTTTGCCGTTGAACTGGCCCTGGGAAAGACCCTTGAGGAGCTCCTGGACATTTCCGGTGAAGACATTCTGAGTATCATCGGCGGCCTTCCGGAGGATGACCGGCACTGTGCCTTTCTGGCTGCCCAGACCATCCATGATGCGGTCAGGGACTACATGAACCACTCAAAAAGTGCTGGATAGCCCGGCTTTTTTCCGATATATTCCCTTCCGATATCCACTTTCATTTTATAAAGGAAACCACCCATGCGTATTCTTGACCTGTATACAGAAAAATCCCCGGTTATCTCCATGGAGTTCTTTCCCTATCGGGATGAAAAAACCGAAACCAGCTTCAATAAGGTTGCCGATGATCTTTTGAATGTCAATCCGGATTACCTGACAGTCACCTTTGGTGCAGGCGGCTCCACACGCGACGGCTCTTATCAGACGGTCAAAACCATACTGGAAAAGAAAAACAAACCCTGTGTGGCCTATATTGCCGGATACGGCCTGGGACCGGACGAAATCACGGAGGTGCTGGACCGGTTCAAATCCCTGGGCGTCCAGACCGTATTCGTGATCCGGGGGGACAAGCCCCGCCAGGATGATTTCACGCCCCATCCGGACAGTTTCTCCTATGCCTCTGAACTGATCCGGTTCATCAAGGAGCGGTATGACTTCACCCTGGGCTGCGCCGGATACCCGGAAGGACATGTGGACGCTCCGGATTTTAAAACCGATCTTGGGCATACCAGAACAAAGGTGGAGAACGGTGCGGACTATATTGTTGCCCAGTATTTTTACGATAACGATTATTTTTTCAATTATGTGAGTGCCTGCCGGGATGCCGGAATTGATGTTCCGATAATTCCCGGGATCATGCCGGTTTACACGGTTAAAATGACCCATGCCCTGGCAAGGATCTGCGGGGCCACACTCACCCCTGCCCTGGTTCAGAAACTGGATGCAGTGGATCCCGAGGATAAGGAAGCCGTGTTGAATCTGGGAATCGACTTTGCAGTCGAACAGTGCAAGGATTTGCTGTCCAGGGGTGTTCCAGGGCTTCACTTTTACACCATGAACCGGAGCCGCTCCATAAAGGAGATCATCTCCCGGCTGGAATGGTAAACACCCCGCATGGCAGAATGGATATGACGATTGATGCATGCTATAATTTTGAACACAGGAGTTGAACGATGAAGTTGACTGACATTGCCAGCCTTGAAGAATGGGCAGCCATAGAGCAGGAAGCATATGAGAAATTCGGACTGCAAAGCTCGGTATTCAATGCAGACGGCGTCCGGATTACAGACACCAAGAACTGGAGTAACAAGGTGTGCCCCCAGATCAAGGCCACGGATAAGGGACAGACCTTTATCTGCGCCACGGCACACATGAATATGTCCAATGAAGCCCGTGAAACCAAAGCTGCGGTGATTGAAGAGTGCGATGCCGGGCTGGCTAAAATCGTTCTGCCGATCCAGGTTAACGGTGAATACCTCGGTGTGGCCGGCGGATGCGGCCTGTTGCTCACCGATGGGGAGGTGGATTCTTTCGCCATCAATAAAATGACGGACATTGAGGAAGAAAAAATCGAAAGTGTGTCAGATGGCATTCCTGTCATGAGTGAAGACACGGTTCAGTCTGTTTGTGAGTTTTTACAGGCAAAAGTAGATGCCCTCGTCAAAAGGTTCCAGGACACCCCAAACTGATGGCAGTTTATGAGTATGACGGCCAGGTTCCGATGATCGGCCGCAACTGCTATATTTCAGATTCCGCCCGGGTGATCGGCAATGTAACGGTCCATGATCAGTGTTACATCGGTCATGGCGCGGTCATCCGGGGGGATTACGGGCAGATTGTCATCGGCCCGGGATCGGCCATCGAGGAAAATGCCGTGCTCCATATCCGGCCAAAGGGCCTGCTGGAACTTGAGGACAGTGTCACGGTCGGGCACAGCGCCACCATCCACGGCCGGCTGATCAGGTCCCATGCCGTCATCGGTATGGGATCGGTGGTGAGCTTTGATGCCCGCGTTGGCAGATGGAGCATTGTGGCGGAGGGTGCCGTGGTTCCCGGGTCCACCACGATTCCCGATGAGGAGGTGGTGGCCGGGATCCCCTGTCGACGAATCGGGGCGGTTACCACAGAGCACAAGGCGTTCTGGACCTACGGCAAGAAACTATATACGGATCTTGCTAAAGATTACGATCAAAAGCTGAAACGCATCGCATAGACCCTCGTAAGCCATCAGATCCACTCCACGTGATCATCGGTCAGATCACCGCCGCTGTCTCCGGTATTTACCGTGCCTTCAGGCTCGATCAGCATGACCGTGCACTGGGTGTCAAAAACCGGCTTGTGTTCCACACCTTTTGGAATCACCACAAGGTCGCCCGGTGACAGGCTGAGTACCTTGTCTCTCAGGTGAATCACAAAACTGCCTTCCACGGCAAAAAACACCTCATCCGTATCCGGATGTTTGTGCCATATGAATTCCCGTTTGGCTTTGACCAGTTTGAAATCATAGTTATTCATTTTTGCCACCCCTTTATAGGCGTGCAAATCACGGATTAACCCTGCTTTGTCTTTCAGATTGATCACTTCTGTTGCCACTGCTTTCCTCCCTGTTCATATGAAAATGAAATTAAGATAGACAGGATCCTTGAAAATATCCATTTGTGATTACTGAATGATGTGTTAAAAAATCCTTAACATGGAACTGTATCAACTCAAAACCCTGATATCTGTGGCCGCCACCGGCAATGTCACCCGGGCGGCCAAAATACTCAACACCACCCCGCCCTCGGTATCCAACCATATCCGGCAGCTGGAGGAGCATCTTGGCATCACCCTCTTTACCCGTTCCCCAAAGGGAATGACATCCACCAGCCAGGGTAAAGCCATCATTTCAAAGGCCCAGGACATCCTGGATGCCTGCAGCGACCTGGTAGAAACCGCCCGCTGTGCTGACAAGGAAATCAGCGGGCACGTCCGGCTCGGCACCAATGCAGATGCCGCTTTTCTCAAACTGGATGGATTGATTAAACATCTTTTCAAGACCCATCCCGGCATCCATCTGGAAATCATTGCCTCCAATACCGGGGATATCCTGGATGCCGTTCATGAAGAACGCCTGGATATGGGATTTGTTTTCGGATCCCACGACGGCAATGGAATTCTTCTTTCCCGGTTGGCTGTGGTGGCGTTGGAGATTGCCGTACCCATGAGATTCAAGGATCACTGCGATAAAAAGTCACTGGCCCGATTGGCATCCCTGCCCTGGATCGTGCCCACAAACACCTGTCCGTTCCTGGCACGGGTGATGGAAAAAATGACATCCCAGGGGCTTGAGCTGTCTAACCGGGTGTTTGCCAATGATGATATCACAAAGGCCGCACTGATTGATGAGGGTGCGGCCGTCACCGTGCTGGAACGGCATGAGGCCCTCAGCCTTGAACAGGCCGGCAGGGTGTTTATCTGGCCAGCGCCGTGGGAACTGTCTGTACCGCTTTATCTTAGCTGTTCAAGACAACGGTCTGAAGATCTGCTGATCCGGACGGTATCAACATCGATCCACAACCTGTGGAAATAGACCCAACTTGAGAACACATTTATACTTTCTGTTCCTTTTTTGTGAAACAGGGGATGCACAGATCCTGTCCGTCAAACCGGCGCATCCTGGATTCCATGACCATCTCACTGCAGGACTGGCATTGGATGCTGGCAAGGATCCGGGCCGGTTTAACCGGCGGTGCTTTGATCTCCTCGACCAGGAAAAGGTCATCCAGATCCGCATCCATGATCCGGGCAATGGCGGCAGCTTTCATATCCTCTGCCTGCTGGACCTCATCACGGGTGGCCGTTTTATCCGCCACTTTCTGCATCAGTTTGCCGGTGTTGTTATCCGGGTCTTCCTTCTCGTCATTCCTGCGGAAATCATTGTTGAACAGTGCCCTGAATCCTTTCTGGGTATCCCGGTTAAAAAAGGTGAATCCAGCCTTCCCCCAGTCCCGGTGCACCAGGTTGCCCTTGCCGAATGTACATCCCGTCAGGAACTGAACCGCATCCACGGCACACATATCGGTTTCCACCACGCACAGACCGGAAGCGGTCTGATCAATGCCGATCCGGTTGATGGCCAGTTCGGACACCCGGATACCAATGGCCAGCCCCGGGCAGGTGTGGCCGTGAAATTCAATCGCTTTTTCTATTTTTTCTTCGCTTAGTGTGTATCCCATAATAATTGACTCCTTGTATTAGGCTGCCTGATATACCGGACCCGGCAGGATAACAGGATAACCATTGTGGTGAATAATTTCAACGGCAGTCCCGTAGACGGCCTCCACCATTTCCTGCGATACCCTGCTGACAGGGCCGGAATCATATACCATCTTGTCCTTTAAAAAAATATATTTATCCGAATAACGCAATGCTGCATTCAAATCGTGCATGGTCAAGACCATGGACACGTTGTGTTCTTTGGCCACGCGTCTCAGCAGCCCGAGTATTTCGGCCTGATTTTTTAAATCAAGGCTGGCGGTCGGTTCATCCAACAGCATCAGCCCGGTTTCCTGTACCAGGGCTCTTGCAATACTGACTTTCTGAAGCTCACCGCCGCTCAGGTGGTTGATATGTTTCAACGCGATGTGTTCCATGTCCAGTAAACGAATGACGCCGTCGGTCTTGACCAGATCGCCCCGGCTGAATTTAAAGCCCATATGGGGGCGGCGTCCCATCAGGACCGCGTCAAATACCGTAACTCTTGAAGTTTCAGCTTTTTGCGGGACATAACTGATCAAACGTGCAATTTCCTGGACTCCCATCTGAGACACCGGAAAGCCACCGACCGTCACTGACCCGGAATCTGCGGTCAGGATCTGGTTGATGCACTTGAGCAAGGTGGTCTTACCCACACCATTGGGACCCAGTATAGCCAGGATCTCGCCCCTTTTCACTGTAAATGACACCTTTTCCAGAACGGGGTGAGCCTGGTATTTAAATGACAGATTGTTTACCGAAAGAATCATCCTTTTTTCCCTCTCATAATCATTGCAATAAAAACCGGTGCACCGAGAAATGAGGTTAAAACAGACACCGGCAGGATATGCGGAGACAGCACCAGCCGCGCCGCCGTGTCGGACAGCAGGAGCAGGCATGCGCCCGCGGCGGCCGTTCCGGGGATGAGAAACCGGTTATCGTCCCCGATCAGACGCCGGACCATGTGCGGTGCGACCAGTCCGACAAACCCGATAATCCCGACAAAGGCGATACTCACAGATATCAGAACGGATGCCACGGTCATGCCCAGAAGCCTTGTTCGGACCACGTGAACCCCGATTCCCTTTGCGGTATCGTCACCGGCATCCATGGCATTGTAGTTCCAGGCGTTGAGCATGAAATAAACGATTCCGGGCAGCGTCACGGCAGAGATGATACCCAGTTCCTTGTAATCCGCCCGGGCAACATCCCCAAAGGTCCAGAAGACCATGGCGGCCAGCTGGACGTCATCTGCAAAGAACTGGAGCAGCATGGTTCCGGCAGTGAACAAAGATCCCAATGCCACCCCGGTCAGGACCATGGTTTCGGGTGAACTTTTTTGATACCCGGATATGGTAATGATGATCCATGCGGCACCCATGGCAAACACGAATGCGCACCCGGTGGTCAGGGCGGGGTTGGAGATATTGACCGCATCATTCAAAGAACTTCCCATGATCCCGGAACCCAGTACCATGACCGACAATGCAGCACCGAATGCAGCCGCATGTGAGATCCCCAGAGTGAAAGGGGAACCCAGAGGATTTCTCAGAATAGATTGCAGTACTGCTCCTGAAGCAGCCAGTCCGGCACCGGTTATCATGGCAGCCAGTACCTGGGGAAGACGGATGTGATATACAATCATATTTACCCGCCCGGATACCGGCATCCTGAACAGAGCCTCAACGACTTCTAGCAAAGATATCTTTACCGCACCCAGGGAGATCCCCATGATAGCCAAACACACGAGCATGACAGACACCAGACACAGGAACCACCATTTCCGGGAAATATAGCCGGCATAACCTTCTGGGATACCCCCCTTATCAAAATGCATCGTTAATTCTCCTGCATGGGCACCGGCTTGAAAACCATGGACTGGAAATAGGTATTCATCTGGCCGAATACCGGTTGTCCCACCAGGAATTCATAGATGTCATCAGCCTTTGCCGCCGGGTCAATATCGGAAAACCGGTCCGGATAAATCACCTTGGCAATAAACCATGCATTGGCCAGGATAGATCCGAAATTCTGGCTGTACCAGTTGTAGGGCAACACCCCGAATACCTGTTCTCTTTTCAAGGCGCTCAAAGACTGGTATACCGGATCGGTCCTGAGTTCATACAGCCCCCCGGCATGGTCTCCCATCTGAAGGGTGGACAGGTCAAGAAACAGGATCTCCGGGTCCCACTCCAGAATTTTTTCCTTGGAAACCTGGCTGTGCATCATATTCCGCCCGGCAAACCCGCCTGCCGCTGCCAGATTTTGTGCATGGACAAACACAAACGGCGGATAGGACGGTTCGGTGGATGAAAACCCATGGGGTCCTTTAAACGCAATTCCACCGACATAGCAACGCCTTTGATTCAGGGACGCACTTGCTTTACATAAACCGTCAAGGGTCTGAATCTCATCTTCAAAAAATCGGATCACCTCCTTGGACCGCTTCTCTTTTCCAAGGATGGTGCCCATAATGGTTAAGGATCGATACAGCGCCTTTCGATGTTTGCCCAAATTGCCGTAATTAAGGGTGATGACAGGAATACCGGTTTTCTCCTGAAGCTCCTGGGGATCATATCCCATAGAAGGATACGTCTTAAATATCACTTGGGGCAGTGGATCAAGCCCCAGAATTTTCTCCGGGTCGTCATGGCCCCTGAATTCACCGAAAACCGGGAGTTTTTTAAACCGCGGATTGGCCAGGGCGTAAGGCCTGGCATCAAACCGCCGCTTACGTTTTTCAATATCATCCACGGCCAGAACAAGGTTCTGGGCACCCAGGTAGGTGACCAGCCTGAGGCATCCGGCACCGGAGCAGATGATCCGGTCGACGGTTCGGGGAATGGTCACTTCCCTTTGTGCACTGTCAGTAACCGTCCGGAATTGAGCAGACAAGGCGCCTGTACTGGAGATGACTACGAAAAAAGATATAACAAACAGGTAAATATAACGTGGTCGCAACATGAATGGTTTCCTTTTTCTTAAAATAAAAAAGCCACGAAGTGACGGCCCTTTAAATCGGGGCCTCAACCTTCGTGGCTTGTTTCTGAGCTATTTTTTTCTTTTTTTTCACCCTGCCTTCTGGCAGAGCATGTTCAATTAAAATGTCATTTATCTGATTTCAAAGAGCTAGTCAATGGGTATTCGTATTTTTTTTCTGTCCGCTCATTCCCATATAGATGGCAAAAATCACGATGGTAACGCCTGTCCAGCCAACCGCGCCTGTGGGGCGGTCAAAGATCAGTACATCCCAGACAAAGGACAGTGAGGGCTGAAGCAGCAGGATCAGCCCGGCCTGGGAGGCCTTGACCCGTGCCATGGCATTGGATATCACCATCCAGGCGATGGCCTGGAGCACAACACCCAGGGTAACGAGTGCGGCAAATGATTTTAGGCTGGGGATTAAAAAAGAATCCTGGACCAGTACCATCTTTACGCCGAGAAAAAAGGCGGTGGCTGCGGAAATAATCATCAGGTAGTAAAACGGTGAGTGCCCGGTGGCACGGCCCTGAATTTTCCTGAACATCAACAGGTAGGCGGAATAACACAGCGCGGTGGCCAATCCAAGCCCAACACCCAGTAGATACTCAGGTGTCAGCACCGCCACATCAATGCCGATCACCAGGAACAGGCCGAAAACAGCCAGGGGAACGGCCAGAATGAACCGGGTGGTAATTGTCTCCTTGAACACCCAAAACCCCACCAGGGCAAGGGCAAACACCTGAAAATTACCAAGGATGGTAGCCAGCCCCGGACCGATATACCGTATGCTCCAATGCCAGAAGAACAGATCCAGGGCAAACAGCGCCCCGCAAAACAGGGCCAGGCGCATGGATGCTGTCTCAATCCGGTTGAAATCCTTTTTCATGGCACAGGCTGCAATGAGAAACAGGGATCCGAAAAACACCCTGTAAAACGCGGATGTGGTGGGTGACACCCCGGAAAGCTGAACCAGGATTGAGGAAAAGCTGATGGCCACCGCACCCACAATCATGCATATGACAGGATATCTGTTGATGGTCTGGGTGATCATTAATGTGAATCCTTTCCGGGTCCGGGTATTCTGTGAACAGACAGGAGATTAAGACTGATCGCCCCTGGAGTCAAGACAAAAAGGCGATACCGTTGAAAGATGCCAAAAGGTTTGATTTTTGGAGCCAAACCCATTACGCTGACCCTGAAACTTTAAAACGGAGTTTGACACAGCCATATGCTCAAAGACCTGATATCGAACCGCGCACCGATACACACCCGGGATATCCGCCTGGCCACCTTCCCTCACAAGGACAACACCATTATTGTTGAAGGGATCCTCCATGACCAGCGGGCCATTGACATATTTGACATTACAGGAGAGATAAAGCCCGCCGGCACGGTCCATCACATGGGGCTGTGGCTCATGATCCGGTCTGATCCCCTGACCATCATTGATGCCCAGGCAGACATGATGACCGTCCCCCTGGATGCCTGCAGGCAGACCTTGGATACGGTTGAACCCGTTATCGGTCTTGAAATCCGGTCCGGTTTTACGCAGCAGGTAAAATCGATCATGGGCGGCAACAAAGGCTGCACCCACCTGTGTCATCTGCTGACGGTCATGTCCCAGGAGATCGTCCACGGGGTATTAACCCATAAGCGCCGGGAACCTGTCGGCATTCCCGCATCATTCGATGCGATTGAAAACAGTGAGTTCCTGATCGACTCCTGCAGGATGTGGACGGCAGACGGGCCCAAAATTAAAAGTATTGAATCGGCCCTGGCTGCCCGCAGGATTGTGAAATAGACTTTGTATAAAACGCCGGTCTAAACCGTGCCGTTTTCAATATCATCCAGGGAGCTGATATCCCAGAGGACCTGCTTCAGATCCACACGGTTGCTGCGCCCGAACTCAACGCCTTCGGATTCCAGGCGCTTTTTCTGGATCTCGTACCCACCGGCAGGCGGCAGGGATATTTTCCCCTGGCCGTTGATCACCCGGTGCCAGGGTAGATTGTGGGCGGATGACATGGTGTGCAGCACCCTGGCCACCTGGCGTGCAGCACCGGGATGTCCGGCAAGAGCCGCCACCAGACCATAGGTCAGGACCTTACCCTTTGGAATATTCCGGATCACCCGGATAACGTCTTCAGTGAATGGTTTCATCGTTGCTATAAGAAATACTATGGATCATCTGCGGGTTTAATGGTATATCCGTTCTGCCTGACATGAGCAGGATATAAAATAAAAACTGAGGAATGAAAAGAGATAAATGATGACCGGTAATGTGCAGACACGCCCAAATGATTATCTTCCGGTGCTTGCCGTACTTGGGGCGGTATTTTTATGGGGGAGTTCTTTTTCCGCCATGCGGGTGGTTCTCCAGGATCTTGACCCCCTTGGTGTCATGTTCTGCAGGCTTCTTACCGCCTTTATCTGTCTGATTCCCTTTATCCCGCGCCTGATTCCAAAGGGCTATCAAAAAGGCGACTGGAAGATCCTTCTGCCCATGGTATTGTTCCAGCCCTGCCTCTATTTTTTGTGTGAATCCAATGCATTGACCTATACAACCTCCTCCCAGGCCGGGATTATTGCCTCCACCATGCCGTTGATGGTGGCGGTTGGCGCCTGGATGTTCCTGTCAGAAAAGATTACCCTGGTGACCGTGGCCGGACTCCTCCTGACCATTGCCGGTGTTGTTGCTCTGACCCTGTTTCAGTCCGACGATACCGTGGCTGCCAATCCCATACTGGGCAATCTTCTGGAGCTGGGTGCCATGGCCAGTGCATCGGCCAACACCATTCTGGTCAAGCGGCTCACCAGCCGATACAGCCCGTGGACACTGACGGCCATGCAGGTGGTGACCGGTATTTTATTTTTCTCCCCGGGTCTTGCCGGTATCCTCAATGCGCCCTCATCGGTCTGGTCCCTCAAACTGATCATCCTGCTTGTATTCCTGGGATCCTGTGTCAGTCTCGGCGCGTTTGCCCTGTACAACTGGGGGATCAGCAGGATCGATGCCTCTCGGGCCTCCATCTTTATCAACCTGGTTCCGGTGACGGCCATCTTCCTGGGTTGGCTGGTTTTAGGTGAAGTCCTGAACCTGAACCAGTGTGTGGCTGCGGCCGTTGTTATTTTCGGCGTCCTGATCTCCAACCGGAAATAAGGAATTGCCGGACGACCGGGAAGAATTCACACGATCCATGCAGGAGCCGATGAACTCAACCGCAGGCGTAATGGCTTCCAGGCGGCTGAGGATACGGATATGACCCAGCCCCTGGGTCTGGATCAGACGGATATTCTCACGCTGTTGGCTGACCGCCCAGGAGGGATCGAATGGGACTGCCCGGTCATTGAGATCATGTATAATCAAAAGATTTGAATCAAGGGTCTGGATCAGGTCAACGGGATTCTCCAGCTCAAACGCATGCCCGGTCTCCTGTTCGACCTCCCGGATGAGGGATCGGTAGACCGGTTTGGGAATGCCGTATGATTCAAATGTATGGGTCAGGGTGTCCACCAGATCCAGGGCCGGAGCGATCAATACCGCCGGAATCTCCCGTTTGCTCTGCCACAGGTAATTGATCACGGCCCCTGCCCCGAGGGAATGACCCACCAGTGCGGCCACCTGGTGGTTGCCCAGGTAGGTCATCAGGTGACCCAGGGCATTGGACAGCAGGAAATAATTGGCATAGGCCCCCTGGGAATCTCCATGCCCGGGATTGTCGAAAAATATCACCCCGTATCCCGAGGCCAGGATAGGATCAAACATGTGGTCAAACTGGATGCCCCTGCCGGCCCAGCCATGATCAAATACCACATAGGGCCCTTCCCCGACTTTCCAGCAGCGCAGCGCCTGCCCGGAACTGTAGACGGTAAACGGCTCAGCTGCTGTCATTCGGGCTGCCTGACCGGGGCGGGACTTATATTTGCCGGGTTTGAAAAACAGTTGCCTGACCAGGTACTTGGTCAGGGGTTTGGATACGGTCCACATCACGCTCAACAGCGCGTAAATGATGCGGGATGCCACAGACATATTAACACGAACGTTCGTGCTGTTTTTTTGAGAATTTCGATAGCTGACTGTCATGATTACTCTCCATCAATTTACGGGTTAAGGAATATAGGATTCAAGAAGCCGGTCAAATGCTGCCATGACAAGGCTCATGGTATGGGGATCTTTCATGGAGTTGTGGTAAAGGAAAAACCCCAGGATCAGGGAGTAGAGTTGAAAGGCAAACAGGGTGCAGTCGGTGCCCGGTTTGAAATCTCCGACGGCCAAGGCAGACTGTGCAATCCGTTCAAGGCAGTTGATCCAGTCATCATGCTG
>QZLA01000399.1 GCA_004796375.1 Desulfobacteraceae bacterium | reverse complement strand
CCTCTGCCTCAGCTGAAGGAATTCAGGCAGTCTGTCATTGCCAGGTCGGAGAAAAAATACCTGACAGACCTGATGGAACAGACTGCCTGGGACATTGAACAGGCCTGTGACGTCTCCGGGTTGAAACGGGCGAGGTTATACCAGCTGCTCAAGACCTATGGAATTTCAAAATAGACAATCGAAATGAAGGGAACCCCGTTCGGGGGGGGACCCTACCGCCCATGGCTCTGGCTGTAGCCGGATCGTTCAGGAGAGGACCACTCAGCGAGCCGTCGGGTGTCCGGTTTATAGATCTCCACCTTCAGTGGGTAACATTCAGCTGCATCACTGGAATGCTCCGAGCTGCAGTCGCCGCCCGGGCAGGTGGACAGTCCGCCGATCAGGTCAATTTCGGCAAAGAATTCGATGAAATCACCGGGCCGTACCGGGCTGGCCTTCATGAAATACTGGTGGGTATCCCGGGTAAACCCGGTGCACATGAACACATTGAGCACATCATGGACATATCTTTCCGCATCTGCCAGGGGCACACCGGCTTCATCGGCCAGCGCACGGATCAGGTTGGAGTGGCAGCAGTAATGGTATTCCTTGCCGCTGAGCAGTTTACCGGTATAGGGATCGCACCGGGTGCCGATCACATCATGCACACCTGCGCCGTATGCGTCAAACCCGTACCAGTCCAGGGTATCATGGGTGATGGTTGCCATGGGCCTCATAAATGGAAAACTGCTCCACATCTGATCGCCCGTGCTCAGGTGGGTACCATGGAGCGCCCGGGTTTTACCGCTGTAAAACCGTTCCCACAGGTCATCCTGGGCCCAGAGATTCAGGTCGCCGACCTGCGGTCCGTCCATACTGACAATCCTGAAAAACCACCCGGCCTTGACCCTGAATGTTTTGGCATCCCTTGGAGGGACCACCACTTCATCCTCAAGAATCATGTTGTTCCGAAGTGTTCTGTACAGGTCCATGTCCGGGGCGGGCAGGGTGCCTGTGGGGTAGCAGATGACCGGTGCGATTTTTTTCAGTGTGTCTCCATCCAGTGGAGCCTTGTTTTCAGGTGTGCGTTTCATTCAAATCCTCCAGGCGAACATATTCGAGCCAAGTCCTTTGTCTTTGGAGATATTGATATCTTGAGAGCCGGGTGTCAAGGGGATTGTCAATTATATTCAATAACGGTATGATCATCAGTTCATCCATATGTTGACAAGGAGATTCTTAATGGCCAAACATAATTGTGAAACCTGTAAATTCAGGGCCACCTATGATAAAAATCCAGGCTCGCTGCTGGGCAGGATCTGGCGATGGCACGCCGGCTGGTGCCCGGGTTGGAAACGGTATATGACTTCCCTCCCGGAAGGGGACAGAAGATCCTTGGCTGAAAAATACGGGATGGACAGGTATAAATAGCCGAGGGGATTACCCCCTTGATCCCAGCCGGCAGATCTGATCTGCCGGCTGAGGCGGACACCGGTTATGATGTGTGGTGCCGGTAAAACGTTGCGCTGGAGGGAGATTCCGGGGTGTTGCCCAGAATGAGATCACAGGCCTTTTCCGCGATCATCATGACCGGCGCATAGATGTTGCCGTTGGTCACATGGGGCATGACCGACGCATCCACCACCCTGAGGTTTTCCACACCGTGAACTTTCATGGAATCCGGATCCACCACGGCCATATCATCCCGGCCCATTTTACAGGTACAGGACGGGTGCAGCGCGGTTTCCGCATCCTTGGCCACCCATTCCAGGATCTGGGCATCGGTTTCCACACCGGGCCCCGGTGAGATTTCCCCGCCGTTGAACTCATCAAAGGCCGGCTGGTTCATGATTTTACGCGCGCACCGGATCGCCTCCACCCATTCTCTCCTGTCCTGTTCAGTGGACAGGTAGTTGAACTTCAGGCTCGGGTGTTTGCGCGGGTCCTTGGATGTGATCTTGATACTGCCCTTTGCATCAGAGTACATGGGGCCGACATGGACCTGGTATCCATGGTCACTGCTGGGCTGGCTGCCGTCATACCGGATAGCCAGGGGCAGAAAGTGGAACTGGATATTGGGATATTCAACATCGTCATTGCTGCGGATAAATCCACCGGCCTCAAAATGGTTGGTGGCTGCCGCGCCCTTTTTGTGGAATAGCCACTGATAACCGATATACGGCTTTTTCCACCACTTCAGGGCCGGGTTCATGGACACCGGTTTTTTGCTTTTATACTGGACATACACTTCCAGGTGGTCCTGGAGGTTCTCCCCGACACCGGGAAGATCGTGGACCACGTCAATTCCCAAGGCGGAGAGTTCCCGCCCGTCACCGATTCCGGACAATTGAAGAAGCTGCGGTGAGTTGATTGACCCGCCGCAGGAGATCACCTCCCCGGCCGTCACCTTTTGTGCCGATCCGGACCGGCCCTTGACAAACTCTACACCCACGGCTTTTTTACCGTCAAATAAAATACGGGTGGTCAGTGCCCGGCAGACCAGATCCAGGTTGGTGCGCTGCTTGAGCACCGGGTGAAGGTAGGCCCTGGCGGCACTGAGCCGTTTGCCTTTTTGGATATTTCGGTCAAACGCGCCAAACCCCTCCTGCTGGTAACCATTGACATCATCGGTCAAGGGATATCCCGCCTGCTGGGCTGAGTTTAAAAATGCCTCAAACAACGGGTTTTTGCAGGGCCCGGTTTCCAGTACCAGTGGGCCGCGGGTGTCATGGTAGGCGTCCGGCCCCTTGATTCTGTTTTCCGCCCGTTTGAAGTAGGGCAGGTTATGGGCATAGTCCCACTTTTCCATGCCTTTGTCCCGGGCCCACTTTTCATAATCCATGGCATTGCCACGGATATAGATCATGCCGTTGATGGAGGATGATCCCCCCAGCACCTTACCCCGGCCATGGAACACTTTCCGGTTGTGCATAAAGGGTTCGGGATCGGTTTCATAGCACCAGTCATACCATCGATTTCCTAGAGGAAAGGTCAGGCCGGCCGGCATGTGGATAAACAGGTCCCAGATATAATCGGGTCGCCCGGCTTCAAGGACAAGCACCCGGTTGGATGGATCCTTGCTCAGCCGGTTGGCCAGAACGCAGCCGGCTGAGCCGCCGCCGATGATGACGTAATCATAGTGCTTTTTCATGTCCAAAAACTCCTTTGCATTATATGGTTCCAGATTGCAGGGCAATAACGCCCGAAATTGCAATGTTCGTTCGGTTCGAATGAGGCTTTAGGTCAGGCTATCAGGCCGGCCCGTTGACCAGGCTGATAAATCCTGCAATCAGGTCCTCGATATCCATTTCACCATCCCTGACCAGTGCCTGGAGGGCAATTCCCTGGAGCGTGGAAATGATACAGACGGCAGCGGCCCTGTTTGTCGGCTTTGCCTCGATTCGGTTTAATGCCTCTTCAAAGGCATCTACAAAAATGTCATAGGCTGCCTGAATCTTCACAATGACCGGCCCGCGGATGCCGCTGAATTCGGCAGCAAGAGAGGCCAGGGCAATGATCGAGTCCGGCTGGTTATGAAACCGGTCCATGAAGATCTCCATCATGCCGTGGATCATGGCTTTGAAGTCGGTATGGTCCTCTTCTAGAAATTCAATGTACTGATCAAAGCTCTGATTCAACTCCTCAACCACATCATCCAGAATATCTGTTTTTGATTTGTAGTGGTGGAATACGGCCCCGGTGGTCATGCCAATATGGTAGGCAATATCCTGAATCGTGGTTTTATGGTACCCAAGCCGTGCAAACAGATAGGTGGCGGTGTCCAGGATCCGTTTGCGTGTCGCGATTCGCTTGGCGGCCTTTTTATTGATGTGACCCGGGTTGCCCGTTTGTTTTGACATGTTCAATCCTCAACTGTCTCAAGGGTTGTAACAGAGGAATGCCTTTTGGCATTCCCTGGTAAAAAAGATCTGTGCCAGGTGCAAGCCCTTCAAGGAGAAGTTGTGCGCCAAGACCTTTCCAAAACGGCTTTCGGCCTTAAGGCTCCTGTGGGGCAAGAGTTTACGCATATGCTTGCCCTGGCACAGTTCGCACTTGTGGATGCTTTTTCAAAAATCCGTTACCGTTGCAGCGTCCGCAAGCCATTGTTCTCTATCACTCAGGGACGATAAAATAATACATATTACGTACTATGTAAATGGTTATTTTTTGTTGGACATTAATTTTTAAATAGTACTACCATTTATAAAGAAATTTTATCAAATTTTGGGATAAAAAGTACATAATTGCGACTGTAAATTAATGGCATTATGACTTAAGATGTTGAAAATTATCCATATAATTCTAATATATAAAATATTTTGGTTTTTGTATTGACACAGGG